>JAFDYP010000578.1 GCA_018267355.1 Bacteroidota bacterium | reverse complement strand
GTTTTGCCCGGGGGGCAGGATGCCCATGGCCTCGTGTATAGTGGCACGCTGGTAGTACAGGGTCGGGGATTGGCTACCGTGCTCACCACCGGCCAGGATACTCAGTTTGGTCAGATCGGCAAGTCTCTGCAAACTATAGGTCAGGATACTACCCGCCTGCAAAAGGAGATGAGTATCCTGATCAGAAATCTCTTTATCATCGGTGCGCTCATCAGCGTGGGTGTGGTGGCAGCTTTTTATTTCACGCGGGGCCATCTGCTCCAATCGCTGCTTAGCGGGCTCTCCGCAGCTATGGCCATCTTGCCGGAGGAGTTTCCCGTAGTGCTTACCGTTTTTCTTGCGCTGGGGTCTTGGCGCCTCTCCAAAAAAAATGTACTGACCCGCAAACCCTCCGCCATAGAGACACTGGGGTCCGCTACAGTACTCTGCAGTGACAAAACTGGTACTATCACGCAAAACCAAATGGAAGTCGCAGCCCTCTATGATGGAGGCACCATGATCCTGCGCGACGCCTTTGGCCAGATGGATCATACCGCAGCATCCGTAGTGGCCTGTGCTTTTTACGCCTCACCATCCCAGTCTATAGACCCGATGGAGCGGGCATTTGAGCGGGCATATGGATCGGTATATCCTGAGCGTCCTTCGTGTGAACTGATCAGGGAGTATCCCTTTAGCAGGCAGCTATTGGCTATGACGCGCGTGCTGCGCATCGACAGCGCCATCCGGGCGTACTGCAAGGGGGCGCCCGAAGAGATATTCAGGTTGTGCAAAATGTCTGAGGCTGAGACGGTCCGGCAGCTCAATATCGTACAGCAGATGGCCGCCAAAGGATACAGGGTCATAGCAGCGGCGAGTAGTGATGCGCATCCCGACGCACTCCCTGACTCGCAGACAGGATTCAGTTTCACTTTCGTAGGGCTACTGGGACTGGAAGATCCGGTACGGCCAGAAGTGCCACAGGCGGTCAGGGAGTGCCGGGAGGCCGGTATCAAGGTGGTCATGATCACGGGTGATTTTCCCGCTACGGCGCGGAGTATCGCTACGCAGGCAGGTATAGATGCCGGAGGCAAAATCATGAGCGGCGATGAGTTGAAATCCATGACGGATACAGAGCTGCAGGCCGTGATCGGTCAAGTCAATGTTTTCGCACGGGTCATACCAGATCAAAAACTGAGGATCGTCAAAGCTCTCATGGCCAATAATGAGATCGTAGCTATGACCGGAGACGGTGTAAATGATGCACCGGCACTAAAAGCTGCTGATATAGGCATAGCGATGGGCAGCCGCGGCACAGACGTAGCCAGAGAGGCCTCCTCTCTGGTACTGCTCGATGATAATTTCGCCTCTATTGTAGCTGCGATACGCCTTGGCCGGAGGATTTTTGACAATTTGCAGAAGGCTATGTCATATGTCATAGCTATTCATATTCCTATCATCGGTCTGGCATTGCTACCGGCATTTTTCACATCATTGCCATTGCTCCTTTTGCCATTGCATATCGTATTCATGGAATTGATCATCGATCCGGTTTCATCCGTTGCTTTTGAGACTGAGCCGGAGGAGAAGGGTATAATGGCCCGGCGGCCGCGCGATCCTGCTGAGCGTTTTTTCGGCTGGCGCAAGATAGGAGCCAGCATTCTGAGGGGCCTGCTGCTCCTGGCCGCTGTGATGGTGGTATATTTCGCTTCGATCCGTGAGGGGCACAGCGATGGAGAGGTACGCGCTATAGCATTTTCATCTTTGATCATCGGCAATGTATTTCTTATCCTCACCTCGCTGTCCAGGACCAGGAGTGTCATATCAGTGATACTGGAGCGAAACGTAGCGGCGCTGGCTATCGTAGCGGCGGCTATGGTCATACTCGTGCTGATCACCTTTGTAGCGGCTCTCCGGCAGCTCTTCAGTTTTGAGTATCCGGGGCTCAGGCATTTTATCATTGCTGTAGCCGCATCAGGCCTGATGTTAGTGATCCTGGAGGTGATCAAATTTGCCCGAAATAAGCTAGCCAAATCCTGACGATATCAGGGGTTTGTAGTCAATGAGCCCTCCTGGCTTTTCCCTTGCCACTCCACTACACTGATACTGAGCAGCAGCCACCCTATACCCAGGCAGTAGCCGGCCGTCACATCACTCAGGTAGTGCACGCACAGATAGAGACGGCTGAGCCCGATGGCCAGTATGATACTCAGGAAGATAATGCTGAGACCTATCCTCACCGCAGTGCCCCGTACTGACCGTAGCAGCAGGTAAAGTATATACAGGTAAAAGGAAGCTGCGATCGTGGCATGACCGCTAGGAAAGCTAAACGACTCTTCGTGATAGTATGCAAATTGATGTGGACGGTTTATCTCAAATATATGCTTGCCCGATGCCATGGTAATGATACTCCCGGACACGGTGATGAGCATGCCCCATAGCGCCGCCCACCGCCTGTACCTGATCAGCACGAGTGTAGTGACAAAAGCCACACCTAGCACTGCATATACACTGGCCAGTTGAGTCAATATGTAAAAGGCCTTGGCCACGATGGGGGTCCTGATGCTGTAAAACCACATAGTGACTTTGCTATCCAGCAGAATGATACCCTCGGCATTTACCACATCCTCTGCCAGATCGGCCAGCAGCAGGATATTTGTGATAAATAATACTGTCAGCAGCGTGAGTGGCAATCCTGCAAAGGATCGCAGGCTAAACCGCCTTATGATCCACTGATAGGTACGGGGATATCTGTGGGCCAGTTTTATCACGACCTCACTGTGCAGGAGCCTGGAGCCCAGGGTCGCAGCAAAAGTTCGTATGCCGGTCTTCATGTACATAGGCCAGGCGATTTATCTGTGAAGTCCACCGGTGCAGAGCGATTCGCTCTCGGCCATGATATGCACTAGCCGCTGCGGCGAGATGCCAATACGAGATAACTTGTCTTGCCGCTGGGGTATCTCCCTGGCCAGGATGAGTCCTGCTGCCATCAGCTCCTGCTTTTCCGCTGCTGTCAGCGTCGTCAGGCACGTCAGTGGATAGAGGCCCGTCTCATCTATCTGGTCCCGCAGGCTGCCTTGGGCCGGATAGTCCCAGCCTAGCAGGTGCAGACCCGCACAGGTGCCATATTGGATCGCATCAGTGGTGAAGCGTGTATTGGTCACCACCCAGCCCTGATAAGATTCCCCTTTATGATCAGGCTCTTTTTCCCAGGCATCCGTCACATCACGAAACCTGGAGTGGATATAGAGCGGGATCTTCACATCACAGACAAAGCCCGGATTGTTGTGAAACTTGCACTCGATCATATAGTGCCATTGCTTTTTCCTGGCTATGATATCTATTTCATGACTGACGCACCGCCCCTGTACGATCTGCCCTATATATGCATCAAAGCCTTTGGCCCGGAGCACTTCTGCCATGAATCTTTCAAATGCAAAGCCGTTAGGCCCCAGCTCCATGATACCATGCTTGAGTTTGTATTTAGCAGCTGTGACAGATGTCTTATGCTTCAATAGGTCAAAGGCCATATGATAGATCTCCTTTGTGGTGATCCCTTCAAAGAGTTGGCCTTTTATCTTTTGCACGATCGCTTTGATCGCCGCCTCATCTGCTCCGGCGCGCTTCAGAGAGTTCTGCAGCTTGGCTGGTGAAAATTGAACTCTTTCACCTGATGCTTTTGTTATTACGACTTCCTTCATCTATAGCATTCGATCTCTCCATCGTAAGATTACATACACAGCGACTGAACAATGGAGTATTATAAAACTATAGATTATCCGCAAAAAGCGAATTTAATTAAGGCGCAATACTACAAATGAGACAGAAGCAGGTAAAAAATAGCGTGCAGAGGTCAGCTAGTGCCTCGCCTTACCGCGCGGAAGCCTGGTGCGCATCATCCAGCCGCTTCTGTATCTGCCCGGTCAGGATATGCCAGAACATGACAAAGTCTGACCCCAGGCTCCACAGCGGATAGGTGAAGGTGGCCGGCTTGTTCTTCTCTATAAAGAAGTGCCCTACCCACGCGAAACCATAACCCAGGAATGGGATAGCCGCAAAGAAATACCACCGCATGGTGACCAGACCAGCTACAAAGCTCGCGATCACCAGCCCCGTACCGATGAAGTGCAGGGTCCTGTTCACCGGGTCGCTATGCTCTCTCAGGTAGTAGGGATAGAAGCTCCAGAAGGTCTTGTATTCTTTCTCTGCCATGACGCTCTATTTTACCCCAATTTAGAAAGTCTAACGCTATGCCGCAAACTTCGCATTTACATTTTTTTTGAAAGAAAGGTTTGGAGGTATGGATTTCAATATTAGCTTTGCAGTACAAAGTACTTTTAAATGAGTCAGAAAACAGATCATTTGCAGCAGCTGGCCGAGATCAAGACCATGATGGAGCGCAGCAGCAGGTTTCTCAGCCTGAGCGGCTTGTCAGGTGTATTTGCGGGTTTCTTTGCGCTGGCAGGTGCTGCGGCCTTTTACATCTTTGTCAATCAGCGTATCGGCTATGGCTATAGCGAGCTGGCACACCGCCTGCCCATAGACCTGGATATGGACTTTTATACCTTCTGCTTTGTAGATGCGGGTGCTACGCTCTTTCTCGCGCTGGCAGTAGGTAGCTACTTCACCGCCCGCAAGGCCAAAGAGGACGGCCAGCGCATCTGGGATCTCTCCGTGCTCAGGTTTATGTTCAACCTGTTCATCCCGCTCGCTACAGGCGGACTGTTTTGCCTGATATTGCTATTCAAATATCATTGGTTTGGTATCATACCGCCGGCTACGCTGATCTTCTATGGCCTCGCCCTGCTCAATGGCTCCAAGTACACGCTGGATGAGGTGCGCTGGCTGGGCATATCAGAGCTCATACTCGGGCTGATAGGCTGCCTGTACCTGGGCTATGGCGTGACACTATGGGCTATCGGCTTTGGCGTGCTGCACATAGTATATGGACTGATCATGTACATCAGGTACGAGGCCAAACCAAAAGAGAAGAAGTACTGGTAAGAAGATAGTGCTGTGAAAAATTTTATAGACAGGTTAAATAAGGCATTCGAAAACAGGATCAGGCTCGGCATCATGTCGGCGCTCATGGTCAATGCGAGTGTGGATTTCCTCACGCTCAAGGAGCTGCTGAATGTGACCGATGGCAACCTGGCCAGCCACATCACCGCACTGGAGAAGCTGGAGTATATCGCCGTGAAAAAGGAATTTGTAGGCAAGAAGACCAAGACGACCTATGTAGCGACCAAGCTCGGCAAGATGGAGTTTAACCATCACCTGAAGGCGCTGGAGGATATGATCCGCCAGAGCGAATAGGCCGGGTGGCAAACGAATGAGGAGGCATACCCTCCTGTTTTTTTGCATTGTTACTTTGAATTACAAAGTGCTTTTAAATAATATAAAATGGACAAGCAAACAATCCGCTATCGCAGACAGATCAGGTACATGATCGTATTCTTTATGGTATCGCTCACCATCAGTGGCCTCACCGCTATGCCTGCGCGCGAGGGGGTGAGCTGGCTGGTCAGTGTGGTGCCGCAGTCATGGACCATGATACAGGCCTATCTCATGTCTGTACGCGAGGCCCTGTATCAGTGCAACTCTATGCTCTTCTACGGCTATGACTGGCTCGCCTTTGCGCACATAGTGATAGCGGTCCTCTTCATCGGCGTCCTGCGCGACCCGGTGCGCAATGTCTGGGTGGTAGAGTTTGGCATGGTAGCCTGCGTCATGATCTTGCCCTTCGCCTTTGTGATGGGGGAGGTGAGGGGCATACCGGTGTGGTGGCGGCTGGTAGATTGCTCTTTTGGCGTGGTGGGTATCATACCGCTCTGGTTTGTGCGCGACCGCATCCGCAGGCTGGAGCATACCATCAGCATCGAGCGGCTCAATACTGTTTTCTGATATGTTCCGCTTCGCAAAAATGATCGTGACCCTCACTGCGCTGCAGTGGACCCGCCGTGCGCTGCAGCAGTCGCTCAGGCATGCGCGTCATACTGCTCCGCAGAAAGAAGAAACACGCAACCTCCATGATGACAAAGAACTGAAAAGGAAAATGCTCCTGGCCAGCACCCTGCACACGCTGCTCGGAGTTTTTTATAACGACTAAACCCACCCCTGCATGAAGCATCACTCTACCTAAACCAAAACACAACCATTATTATGAAAAGAAATGACGTCCCTATCCTCGTGGCTACGGCGGCCTGGAGTTTCCTCTTTTACCGGCAATCTGCCGGCATCAATTATTTCATCTTTGACATACTGCTCATCATACTGCTGCTCGTGCGGGATGCGGCCCTGCTACGGCGGCTCACCTTTATAGCTGCGGCGGCGGGGTGTATCGTGTCTTCGTTTTTTGTGTTTTGGTACGGTACCACCCTGCCGTACGTAGCCAATGTGATCTCACTCGTAGCCCTTGCAGGTTTCAGTATGGATCCAGAGTCGTCTTTTATCATCGCCTGGCTGCAGTCGTTTTTCTCCATGTGCTGCGTGGTCATCTTTATGGCCTCTGATTTTATCATGCGCATCACCTCTCCACGGGAGAATAGCACAGAAAGCCGCGCCATCCAGAAAGTACTCCTCGCCATCATCCCTGTGGTCATCTTTTTTGTCTTCTTCTTTATCTACCGCGAGAGCAATCCCATCTTTGACCAGCTTGCCAGCCGCATCAACTTCGACTGGCTGTCTGCCGGGTGGGTGCTTTTCACCATCGGCGGTTTCCTGCTCATGTATGGCTTCTTCCGGCAGCGCATAGCTGACAGCATACAGCGCCGCGATCACACCACACCTGATGACCTCGCTGTCATCACAGAGGAGCAGGATAGCTTATCTCAGTTTGCTAATGCAGATAACCTCGTCTACACCGGCGTGCTGCTCCTCATCCTGCTCAATGGCCTGTTGTCAGTGGTCAACGGCCTCGACGTTTACTATCTCGGCATCGCACACCGCGTGCCTGCGGGCATCACCTATGCCCAGTTTCTGCACAATGGTACCAATGCGCTGATCCTCTCTATTATCCTTGCTATCAGCATCATTCTTTTCTACTTCCGCGGCTATCTCAATTTCTATGGGGGAAATAAATGGCTCAAACTGCTCGCGCATCTATGGATCGCGCAGAATATCATCCTCGTGCTCTCCACCTGCTATCGCAACTACTCCTATATCGCCAGCTACGGCCTCACGCACAAACGTATCGGCGTCTACGTCTATCTCGCACTTTGCATCGCGGGCCTCGTCACGACCTTTATCAAGATACTACAGGCTAAAAACAATTGGTTTCTCTTTCGCAAGAATGCGTGGATCATGTATGCCCTGCTGATCGCAGCCGTGCCGGTAGACTGGGATACGGTGATAGCAGACTTTAATATCAGCCACTTTCAGGAGGATAAAAAAATGGAGATAGACCAGCAGTACATGGTCAATCTCAGCCACGCCAATCTGGCACAGCTATTCCGGTTCTACATAGTAGAAAACAAATCCCTCAAAACCCGGGAAGACTCCGTACAGGTAGCAGTGGCTGTCACGGCCCCCAATGCAGAGGCCATCATGGAGACCATAGCCGATCCAAATATAGAGATCAAAAAGGCGCTCTGGTCAAACTATCTCTATCTCGATCGCAACTATGGCCGGCACGACTGGCAGAGCACCTGCATCAGCAAGGATCGCAACCTGACGGCGATCAAAGAAATGATCCGCACGCATCAGCTCACCTGCCCGGTCTCCCTCCGCTAACGCTAAAACCAGAGACAACATGAACAACCAAAATAAAATAACACTCGCGCTGGTGTTCTTCAGCGCTTTCTGTGTCGGCATGGAGGTACTACGTATGCACCTGTCAGATACTATCTCTTTCCGCTTCCTGGTATGGAACCTCATCCTGGCCTGGGTGCCGTATATCCTTGCGCAGCTATTCGCCGTGCACGACCTCCGCCGGCAGGCCATCAGCGCTATGGGCATACTGGCGCTGTGGATCCTCTTTCTGCCCAATGGCCCCTATATCATCACAGACCTCCTGCACCTGCGCCAGCGGGTAATGATACCATTCTGGTATGATGTGCTGCTCGTGAGCAGCTATGCCTGGCTCGGTCTGCTGCTCTCGCTCCTCTCGGTACGTCAGATTCATCATAAACTCAAAGACCACTTTGCACCCCGAAAACTCTGGATCGCCCTGCCAGTCCTATTTCTCAGCGCGGGATACGGCATCTACCTGGGCCGGTTCCTGCGCTGGAATAGCTGGGATGTTTTCTTCCGCCCCATCTATCTACTGCGCCGCTCACTCATGGAGCTGGTACATCCATTTAGTCATCCGCAGCCGCTACAGGTCACCGTCATCATCGGGCTCCTGCTCACGCTCAGCTATGCCGTCTTTTATTTATCTCACCATCAAAACGCAGACTATGAATCTCAATAATGTTTTCTCCCGCTCACTGATGTCCTCACTCGGCGCCGGGTTCCTGATTTTCTTTATAGGTATACCCCTTGTTGTTACTGCCATTAGCCTTTGCGATTCTGGTGATGTGAAAGGGCTGGAAGGTGTAGTGTTTCTCATCGCTATGATCATGTATATAGTGTACTGGCCTATCCAGATCGCACTATCCATTATCCATCTGATCCTGACCCGCTACTGGCAGCGTACGTCTCTACCCACCGCTGGCGGTATCTGGCAGGCTTTCATTATATCCGAGTGGCTGCTGTATATGGCTATCTATCTCTTTCTCGTTTGGGCGTTTTATGACAAGGATATCTGGATGACTATTTTCTTGTTTTCTATTCCTTACATCATCGCGTGTACGGTATCAGTGTTTTACTACAAGCGCAACTACGAGAAAGAACTCTGTCCCGTCACTGAGCCTACCTCTGAAATCTAACATGCCCTGGTCATTCATGAAACTCATTGACATCAGCTTCCTGATGGCTGGTCGCCTATTCGGCGGAAACAAGCTGACTGAGTCGCATGCTCAGCTGCGTATGCTGCCGCCCGGCACCGTGGGCCGCGAGATAGCTGATACGCTGGACCGCAAGGGCTACGAGCTATTGCCTTTCTTTGCAGATCATGATATGAAGCACATCGTGCTGGGTTATGATATGACCGAGGCAGATGAGCTGCGCATGCAGTTCTACATGATCGGTAATGGTAACCGTAGCCCCGCTTGTCTTTTGCCTGCGCTGGGTAGTATCCTGTTTTACCCCGGCCTATGGCGCGAGGTATCCTATCATTTCAGACTGGGGAAGGCCGGACCGCCTATCCGGCACCTCCGCCTGGCACACTGCCGTCATATGGATCTATCAGAGATACAGGCCAGCTATGGCCGTCAGGAGTTAAAGGTCACTTAGCACTACCGCCGGATGCAGCTTCATCCTTCTTGATCGCATCCTTCAGCGCCTGTGCTGAGAGCGGGTTTACCTTCTCTTCTTTCGCCTTCAGGATAGCGTAGTCGCAGGCCTTGGTGGCTTCTGACTTATTGCCCAGCTTGTATTGCAGGTAGGCGTAGGTCGTATTGTTAGTACTGTTGTTTTGCAGGTTTACCGCCTTGTAGGCCCACTGCATTGCCTTCTTGATGTATTTCTCTTCATTGGTATTGATATAGTACTGCCATGCTACATCATTCAGCAGTTTCGCATCATTGGGCGCGTACTTCTTGATGTACTCGCTCACATACTTGTCATACGTATCTGCATTGGCAGTATTAAAGTAGTAGTCCATCTCCATTTTGGCGGCCGCTTGTTTGCTTTCAGCACCGCCGGCCTTCTTAGTGAGGTCCAGCGCTACATTGAGGATCTTAGGATCTGTCTTGCGGCGTGCTGTCTCTGCTGCGTCTTTAGCTATGGCCAGTAGCTTCTGGTCATATGGTTTTGCCCCCACTTTGGCTACGATAGCAGCTTTGTCCTTCTCCAGTGCATCCAGGCCCGGAGACTCGTAGCTATTTGTCATCTGATAGATGGTCATCAGGGTGCTTTCTTTAGGCCAGTTTTGCTTCTGCGCTTGCGAGAGGTATTCTGCAAAAACAGCATCATAGTTGCGCCCTGATGCTTTGAAGTTCTTCAGGTACTCCTCCATAAATGCCTGGCTGCGCTCACCGGCAGCATATTTCTTATTGAGGTCATTCATGATATCCGGCAGCGGGTCTGCGGCCTCGTGCGCATTTGCCATTAGGGTATTGGCATCTATCAGGCCCATCGTGCGTTTTTTCACAGAGCCATTCTGATCCAGCCAGAGCATGGTAGGGTAGGCAGTGATCTGGTAGCGGGTAGATACAGACGGGCCTTCGCCTTTCTCCATATCCATTTTGATATTGATGTAGTTGTTGTTGAAATATTCTCCCACCGCGCTATCCATAAAGGTAGTAGCAGAAAGGCGCTTGCACGGGCCGCACCAGCTCGTATAGCAGTCTATGAAGACCAGCTTGCCCTCGCGCTTTGCTTTGTCCAGTGCATCCTGAAATGCGATCTCATGGTCAAACTCTATGCCTCCGGCAAAGGCCTGTGCAGCCTGCAGCGTAGCGAGTAGAATAACGAGGGTCCTGATTGCTTTTTTCATATCGCCAAAGTAAGAAAGACTGTTTTAAAGAAATGCTAAAATATTGAGGGCTTAGTGGACTACTGAGAGTTTGACAGACCGGAGCTGCCGGCTGCCATCCATCACAGACAGGATATAGAGGCCATCGCTCATAGCTGAGAGGTCTATGGCTTCTGTTTGCAGGCCCGTACCGATGACTACATCTTTATGTAGTGCTATCTGACCGGTCATGTCTGTCAGTACATATTGTCCATTCATCGCCCGGTCAGACTTTATCAGCAGCGCTACATTGCCTGATGCGGGATTGGGCGAAACGGTCATATACGATATCTCATTAGTCTCAGAGATGCCGGTATAGTATACGCCTACAAAGGTATCTTTATAGCAGCCGGCGGCATTGAGCACGCGGAAGCGGTACAATCCCGGCGTATCTATCACAAAGATATCGCTGGTCTGTATTGTGTCATTATTCATCTGGTACCAGAGCGTGTCCGTGCCTGCGCTCGCATTGATCACTACATTCCCATTACTCAGTCCGACAAAGGGCACCACATTCACACCATTGATCTGTATGGCACTGGGCTGACGCACCAGCGTACTGGCTACCCGCTGGCAGCCGGTGCCATCAGTCACAGTCACCTCATAGAAGCCCGCCTTGAGGCCGGAGGTTTGCATACCGCTATCACCTGTGCTCCACAGGTAGTGATAACTGCCCGCACCATCGGCCAATGCGGTGATATATCCTGTAGAGTCTCCATTGCAGGAGAGGTTTTGTGGAGTGAGTGATACGCTATACGAGCAGTTGTTACAATTGTAGCCGCTTTCTGCCAGATAGGCATGGTAGAGATTTAACCTTCCGCCGCTGGTGGTCACATTGGCCAGGTCGCTGAGCGGGTCTACAGAGCGCAGCAGATAGTCACGCATGATCAGCGCGAGGGAATCGGGATAGGCGAAGTAGTCATTCACCATACCTACGCAGGCGTTGGCCCACATGGCGGCTATAGCACCCGCCACATGCGGCGATGCCATAGAGCAGCCGGATAGATTTGCATAGCCGTTGCCGGGTACCGTCGACTTGATAGAGGTGCCCGGAGCGCCCAGGTCTATGCTCACCGGCCCATAGCCCGCGCCGGTGTATTTCGTATCGTTGATGGTCGTATTGGTCACCGCTATCATCCAGGGGCTGGGGCACTCCGTAGGGATATCGCCTAGCACATCTACATTCCAGTTATTATTGTCCGTGGCCGTGGCGCTCAGGATGCCATAGTGGCCCATCGAGTCGTAGAGCGCGCACCAGATAGGATAGTCTATGGGATGACCGCGGTCCACACCAAAGGAAGAATTAGTGGATACGATGAAAGCGCCCTTGGCACCGCTGGTCTGGTCGTACAGCTTGCGCATCTCTATCACATAGTCATAGGCGCGTACCACATCGCTCTCTGTAGTAGACGATCCATCTATTGGCAGCACTTTGCAGCCCCAGCAGACGCCTGCCACACCTATACTATTGTTGGTTTTGGCCGCTGCTATGCCGGCTACGTGCGTGCCGTGCTCATCCACTCCATCAAATATAGAGTCGTTATTCATGTAGACATTCCAGCCACGGTAGTCATCTATATAGCCGTTGCCATCATCATCTATACCATTGTTGGGTATCTCATTCCGGTTCACAAAGAAGTTCAGGTCCTCATGATAGATATCAAAAGGATCATCTATGATCGCTATCACGATAGTATCGCCGGTGCGGGTCACATTGCTGTGATTGATATCCCAGGCCTGCGGCGCGCTGATGTCATAGCTGGGATGCGTCAGGTTTTGCATATTCCACTGCGTGGCAAAGTAGGCATCATTGGGCACCAGTGAGCGGCGCGTCACATTGTTGTGATTGTGCTGGGCGGCTATGATGTGCTGGTCTGCCTTGAGCCTGTCCAGTATGGACTTGTCCTCAGACTTGATCAGCCAGATATTCATAGAGGAGGAGAGGCATTGCACCACCTCAGCATGATAGCTCTCTTTCAGAAAGGCCCGGCAGTCGGTATTACCCTTTAGCTGTATGATATATTGGCCCGGTATGGAGTAGTCCTCTGGCTGCGCAAAGGACAAAAATGCGATGGCACACAGCCACAGCGAGAATACTATCTTTTTCATTTATACTATCGTATCGATACCTAAAGATACGGATAATAAATCACGGCTGTCCTGATACCAGCGCCGCAGGTGTGACACGTAGGGCCATGGACATTTTCAGCAATGTAGATATGGTCAGGTTGCCCTTTCCGGCTTCCATTCTGCATATGGATGCAGGCTCCATCCCGCATTCAAAGGCTAGTGCCCTCTGGGACTTTTTGATTCCCCGGCGGGCCTCTCTGATATTTCTGCCCACGAGCTTGAGAAATTCTGCCTTCTGAAGCTCAGCGTCATGGCTGTTTGGCAATTCATTCATGATCAATATTCAGTTCTGGCGCATACCTGCGTCAGGGCGATGGTTCTCCGGGTCCCAAAAGGATCCTTGAGTCATCGATTGTTTGTTAATGGAAAAAGAATACAGGGCATCGGTTTAGCCACAATGAGGTTGCGACACCGGCACCATAAGGTTTTTGCAGCGGAATCGCTGCTACAGATTGCGAAAGCAAAGATAGTACGCCATAGAAGCGGTGGGAAGCATTAAAAGACAACGAAGGCCACTATTCTCAATGTGTCTTGAGAATCATGGCATTAATTTTTACCTATATGCTAGGCAGCAGCATAGCCACTGTATAATTTCAGTATGGCAGGCACCTCGATCCGCCGGTCAGCACCAAAGGACTTAGCCAGTGCAGAAAAGAAGAAAATGAGTTGGTCAAAATCTATCGGCTTTACGAAATAAGCATCAGCACCGTTTATAAAGCATTCTTCTATATCTTTCCGGTTGTCAGAGTGGGTCATGATGAGGATGGGGGTGCCGGCACACAGGGGCCTGATCTTCCTTAGCACTTCGTGGCCACCTATCCGGGGCAGGCACAGGTCTAGTATCACAGTATCAAAGGGGCAGCTCATATTGGCCGCGATTTCACTCAGGGCAGTCTCTCCATCCGGCGCATGCTCCAGCCTTGCCACAGCGGCCAGGTCAGATAGTTGTAGCGCTTGCTCTGCGAGTTTCAGGTCAGCTTCGTTATCATCTACCAGCAGGATACGGTGGGTATAGTTATTCCTGTTCATATTACCGGTTTGGGGGTTTTAAAAAAGTACAGTAGCGGCTGATGGGTCAGTGTGTCTAAGCTATTAAAAAATGTACTTAAGCTTATTGTCTTTTAATACAACATGTCACAATTGAAAAAAAACCGGCAGCTGATATGGCATATTGTCTTTTATCGCAATGGCAAATATTTTAGATAGGCCTACATTTGCCGCACGTTTTCATAGGTTCAAAGTGGCCGTTTCCGCAAGGGACGGCCATTTTTTCGTATAGAAACAGCAAATAGATTGATGAACGCACTAGCCGCTTTGCATTGAGACCAGTAGAAGGGGCGAAACAGGACACCGGATATGAGACAGCATACTGGTGTGCCGGATGAGCAGGCCCATTCTAGGCCTGGGCCTCGATCCATTTCCTGGCGGCGGTCAGTACCTCCGCACTATCCCATCTCTCTGCTATATCCGGCAGCGCCATCAGCTGGTCTAGCAGCGTGCTCTGGTGCGCCGCTTGTGCCTTCGCCTTGGCGTACGGCACACGGTCAAAGGTCACCATAGAGTAGAGCGTATTAAACCGGCCCGGGAAATGGGCAGCAATATGCTTTTCGATCTTCAGCCGTAGCTGAAACTCCGGCTGGCCCGAGAGGTCGCGCATCTCTATATAATTGTAGAGCGCGAGGTCCGCTATGGCATCTGCATTGGCCTTGCGTGCGTACTGGTAGTTGTCCAGTGCCTCGGTCCAGTTGCCCCCGCTGGCCGTCAGTATATCGTCCAGCACATCCACATCTTCAAAGCCGCAGTTCATACCCTGTCCGTAGAATGGCACCACTGCATGGGCTGCGTCGCCTATCAGCGCTGTGTGCTTATGCACCCATGGGAAGCACCGCATCGTGACCAGCGCACCGGTAGGATTGTCAAAGAAATCATGCTCCAGTGTAGGCAGGTGCGGCAGCGCTGTAGGGAAATGCTTCTGGAAATATGCATTCACATCTGCAGGTGTCTTCAGATTGTCAAATCCATTCTCGCCTTTGTAAGAAGTGAATAGTGTTACCGTGAAGCTGCCATCTATATTGGGCAGCGCGATCATCATAAAGCTCTGGCGCGGCCAGATGTGCAGGGCGTTTTTCTCCAGCGCCCAGCCACCACCCGGCAGCGCCGGTATGGTCAGCTCTTTGTAGCCATACTCCTCATATGTCTGAGAGAAATTGAACTGCGGCGTCTTCTGCATCTCATATCTCACCGCAGAGAAAGCCCCATCTGCACCAAAGAGGTAGTCAGAGGCGATCGTATTCACATGGCCGGAGCGTATATGCGTGAAGCGCGCCGTTATATTCTCAAAATCTACGTGGCTGCATACCTGGTCAAAGTGGAAGTGTACGTCAGGATATTTTTCCGCTTCATCTATCACGATACGGTTCAGCTCGCCGCGCGATACGGAGTAGATAGACTGCCCGTCCTTGCCGTACGGTATGTACACCGTGCTGCCATCCAGGTTGTGTACCATGCGCCCATTCATCGGCACTGCTATCTCAGCTATTTTGTCACTCAGGCCTATCTTGTCCAGCGCATGCCAGCCGCGGTTGCTCAGTGCGAGGTTGATAGAGCGGCCACCTATGTAGCCGGCCTGGCGCATATCGGGCCGGCGCTCATATACATTTACTTTATGTCCGCGCTTGGCCAGGTAGCAGGCCAGTACGGAGCCCACCAGTCCTGCTCCGGCTATTGTGATCTTCTTGCTCATATTCTATTCTCTTATTTCGGCAATATAGCAGGTCAAATGTGTAAAATATTTTTTGCAAAGCAGGCTGACAAAAATCCTGCTTTACCATAGGCGCTTAGCGATATTTATCATCCACCGCTGGTTTTTGTAAAGCCGCACCTTGTATATCGTCCTTTATGAATGAATAAGCCTGACACATCCAATGTGATACAGATACTACATC
>JAFDYP010000577.1 GCA_018267355.1 Bacteroidota bacterium | reverse complement strand
CCTGAAAACAATAAAGAGATCGCTATAAGAAAAGCAGAAGAAGCATTTCCCACGGCTATCAGAGCAGATGTGGCGAAGGTCATTGATTTCCTGCTTACTCAAAATTTCACTATTCAACCTGCTTCGGATTTTACCGTTATTCTGGATGGTGCCCCTTTCACCATTCCTAAAAGGATATACGCTGATGAACCAGACATCGATACAGGACAGGAACTAACTGAATTGCAACAGATAATCCTGAACTGCCTCTACCTTCTTCATAACAATGGGTATGTAAGGCAGGCGAGGTTGAAACTTCTTAGATCGCGGACCGAATATTTCATCATGCCTTTTATTTTTAATCTAACAGGAGAATATGTAGAGGAAATACTATCTGATATCAACTCTATGATAGATGACAATACTCTCAGCGTCTATAGCAAATTTATCAGGGAAAACCCCGTCTACTTCAAAAAAACGGAGGACAGAATAAACAATTACTGGCATCTGTACTATCGGAAAACTAAATACGAAGATTATGCAGGCTACAAGATCATTCAAAAGTTAAAGTATCAAAACTCCACCTTATAGCTCAGCACCGGTATGATACCCAGGTTGCGCTTGTACACGATGGCGTGCGCATAGCGGTCGTAGGAGCGGTAGGCTACATTCTCGCGGTTGATCACATTCTGTATATCCAGGGAGAGCATCCAGTCATACTTCTTCTTATTGCGGCGATAGTTGGCACCAAAGTCCACGCGAAAATAATCAGGCAGGCGGATGGCGTTAGTCTGTGAGTTGTCATAGACCGTCGTGCCGGCAGCTTCAGATGCAGAGATATCTATGGGCGTATCGCGTGTACCACCGCGCCAGATGATCTTTGCATTCACTCCTATACGGTTGATCTTGCGCTTGCCTACTATAAACTCTTTGCCGCCCAGCAGGTTCATCACATAGTTTGAGTTATAGATCGTATTGCGCCACACACCGTCGGTACCCTTGTATTTGCTATCAAATAGGGAGAGCGTATAGAGGAAGTAATAGTTATGCGTAAAGTACTTCTCTACCGTGATCTCCAGGCCATAGTTCCGTCCCTTGCCGGTACTCACCAGTGGCATATTCACAAAACCGTCATTGAGATTGATCACTGAGAAGTAGCCATTGGCCCCCACACCCACCGGCACGCTGAAGAGATACTGATAATACACCTCCGCACGCAGGCGAAAGTCTTTTGCAAAGTTCCAGTTGTACCCCAGTACAAAGTGCGCGGAACGCGAGAAGTCCAGGTGCCTGTTTTGATTGAGGTCATAGGTAGAGCCGGCAGGGAGCTGCGACATATAGGTAGACACAGCATCCATGCGGCTATGCAGGCCGATACCTGCCGTGAGGTTCATTTTCTCTGTGAGGCGGTACTCGCCGCCTATGCGAGGTTCCACATAGAACTTATTATTGATACCGCCATAGGTGAGGTGCAAGCCGCCGGATAAGAAAAGCCTGTCAGAGAAACGATGCCGCCACTGCCAGTACCCCTCCAGCAGGTACGTGAGCCCGCGGGTATCGATCTGCGTAGAGTACACGCCCGTTGTATCGTTCAGCCCATCCTGATGCAGGCGGTAGTTTATGATCTGAAAGGAAACACCGGCCATCACGGTATTGCGCGTATCTACTTTGCGGTTCAGATTGGTAGCACCGCGGATATAGACATAGCGGAAGTTGTTATTTTGAAGTGGCGCTTTGATGAGCTGATTATCTACCGTGTCTTCCCCATACCCATTGTCCGTGCCGCTGAGAGAGAGCACTGACTTTAGTGACGTCTTGTGATCTTTGAATAGGAAGGTATGCGTCACGCCTACCACTCCGACCTTCTGGCTCAATTTCTCCTCCGTACGGTCACTGAGTGTGACAAACTTGGTCGTATCGCCGCTGGCATTATTGCCCAGGCTACTGATACCGCCTATACCAAAGAGTGTGAAGTTGCCGATATGCTGGGTAGGAAATGAAAAATTGAACGACAGGTCCTGGTACTTCGGCACCTGATTGCCTCCTATGGGCAGGCCCATCAGCGCGAGGATATTGAGCGTGGAGTAGCGGTAGTTGATCAGATAGGAGCCTTTGTACTTCTTGCTAAAAGGCCCCTCCAGTGCTGCCTCCAGACCTAGTACGCCGACCTGTAGCGTATACTCCCGCTTGTCCTGGTTGCCTTTGCGGAGATTGAGGTCAAATACGCCCGAGGTCGCATTGCCATACTGCGCCGGGAAGGCACCCGTATAGAAATCAGTATTGGCCAGCATATTGGCGCTGAGTATACTCACACCGCCTCCTGTAGAGCCCTCGCTCCCGGCAAAATGATTGGGATTAGGTATCTCGATACCCTCCATACGCCATAGCAGGCCGCGGGGGGAGTTGCCCCGTATCACGATGGCGTTATTATCATCTCCAGATGATACGACACCCGGAAAGGTCTGCACCATGCGCGAGGGGTCATTCAGCGTGCCGGCGTAGCGCTTGGTCTGCTCTACGGAAAAGGAGGTCGCGCTCACAGTGGCAAAGTTGTTATTGGGCCGGCTTTTGTCCTTGCCCCCATCTACCACCACCTCGGTCATGCTGCTGATCTTTTCCTGCATTTCGATATTGAGGTAGGTTTCTTTGCCCGTACCTACAAGAATTTGACCCATGTATGCATCCTCATACCCTATATATGTCATCTTGATATTGACACGGCCTGTGGGTAGGCCCCGGATGGCAAAAAAACCCTTGTCGTCTGTGGTAGCGCCGACCACCGGAGAAACACTGACTACTGCGACATTGACACCTGTGAGCGGCTGGCGTGAATCTTTGTCTATGATGGTGCCCTTTAAAACAGAAGTGTACGTCTGACCGTATATAAGGATAGGCACAAAGATTGCAAAGATGTGCAGTAAAAGTCTTTTCATGTATAAAACTGGTCTAATTTAGCGTTTTAGTAATGCATCCCCCCATAATGCAGAAGAATATATTTGTGGCCTTCTTGACGACGATCATCCTGCTGCTGGCAGTAGGGTGCCACCGCTGTGACAACTGTCTGCACGGTGGCTCATGCGATGGCAATGGCGGCTGCTCCTGTGTAGATCCCTGGTCCGGTAGAAACTGTGATACCTCCTGCGTACTCGGCCTGGAGGGATACAACTGTGCCACCCCATCCAAAGTGAAGTTTTTTGGCGTGTGGAACTGTACCTCCAAAGATCCGCTGGGCAACTCACAGAGCTACCAGATCACATTCTCCGATACGACCAATGCCGTGAAAATGGTCATGCAGAATTTTAATAATAAGGGATACAAGGTGGTCTGTACGCTGACAGGCAAAGAGAAATTTGATGTGCAGGAGCAGTTTTCTACCGGGGGCCTCCGCGCCACTGTGAGTGGCAACGCCATCCTGAGGGGAGGTGCCCTGACGATATACATCACAGAGGATGGTACGACTTACTTTGGCACAGCCAAACTACAGTGATGCCCATCTGGCAGGTTTCAGGGATTAGTATACTTTTGCAGCTCAATGAAGCAGCCGGCTCCCACAGTCATATACATAGACGATCATATCCTCATAGCTGACAAGCCGAGCGGCATCACTGTGATACCGGAGCGGTACAATACAGAAAAACCCTCGGTACAGTCTCTACTGGAAAAGGACCACGGCAAGCTATGGGTAGTGCACCGCATAGACCGCGAGACGACAGGTATCGTAGCATTTGCCAGAAATGAAGAAGCCCATAAGAACCTGTCGAGGCAGTTTGAAAACCGGGAGGTGCATAAGCTCTACAAGGCTATCGTATCAGGCCGCATGGAGGGTGAGGCAGGTGAGATAGACAGCCCCATAGCCGAGAAGCCTAATAAGCCCGGCACCATGATGATACATCCCAAGGGAAAAGAAGCTCTGACGCTATTTGACGTAGAGGAGCAGTTTCGCACCTGCGCCCTGCTGAATGTAGAGATCAAGACAGGCCGCACCCATCAGATACGCGTACACTTTGCCTCTGCCGGCCATCCGCTGCTGGTAGATAGCGTCTACGGCCAGCATGACAAGTTTCTCCTGTCATCCGTCAAAAGGAAATACAAACAGACAGATGAGGATGAACGCCCTGTGATCTCACGACTCACCCTTCATGCCTCATCGCTTACTATTCATCATCCGGCTACCGGTGAGCAGATGACCTTCACCTCGCCCGTGCCTCATGACCTGGAGGCGCTATTAAAGCTGCTCAGGAAATACGACAAATAAAAAAGCCCGGCGCAGGTGCAGCCGGACTCTTTTACAGAAATCATATTCTTACTTCTTGCCGTGGCCGTGGCCACTACCGCCATCGTGTCCATTGCCATTGCCATGATCCGCTGGATGATTTTCCACACGACCAGCCGGATGATTTTCTACATGGCCTACAGGGTGATTTACCTCCCGGTACTGGCCGTGCATAGGATGATCGTGTATCACGTAGTATTTCTGGTCCCTGCTCTCACGGATGAAGGGCTGGTCATGATGCCCCTTATAGACGATATACTTGTCATGGTATACCTGGTTTCTCAGCCATGGATTAGGATCATTGATCACTACTTTGTAGCCGTGGTAGAGATCATATCCGGCAAACGCCGGAGGTAGCGCAGCCCTTCTGACCCAAATACCTCCTTCATTATACACAAAGACATGAGCAGGTACGTCATAGTATGCATCGATATCGGGCAGGTAGTAGTAATTGACATAGTCATACCCTACCGGACCCCATACTGGCTGAGCCCCGATATTGACAGATACAGATACCTGAGCGTTGACCTGATGGCCCGCCATCAGGCCGGCTATCAGCAGGGAGAGGATTGTTAGCTTTTTCATATTGATGTCATTTTTGTTTGACATCGATTACTAATTCCAACGGCGTGCCAATGTTAAAATACCGTT
>JAFDYP010000576.1 GCA_018267355.1 Bacteroidota bacterium | reverse complement strand
GAATCTCATTGCGCATAGGACTGCTTCCGTATCTATAGATCACAGAGGTTATTCGGACTTCCAAAAGGCTGTTTTTGAGTTTGCAGAGATTCCGCTTTTCAATTCTCCGCGTGAGAGTAACGATACACTCATCCCACTACTGGATACACTCTCCAAATATGACCGCGTGATCGTGGACCTGCACGGTATGAGCCGTATGCCGTCCACCAATTTTGGGATCAATCAAAATACGCTCGACTTCATAGATAGCCTCTCCAGACGCACAGAGGTGGTACTCGTGATCTTTGGCTCGCCTTACAGCTTAAAGTTTTTTGAATCACAGAAGAACATCATAGTAGCCTATGAGGACAATGAGGTGACACAGCCCGCTGCGGCCAATGTGCTGTTTGGTGCGATGCCTGCACTGGGCAAGCTACCGGTGTCGGCCTCTGATAAATTTAAAGCAGGAATGGGTATCACTACTGATCATCATATCCGCCTGGAGCTGGCTGAGCCCGAAGACGTGCATATGAAGACCGAGGACCTGCGCGAGATGGACGAGGTGATACTAAATGGTATGATAGCACATGCCTATCCCGGCTGTCAGGTGCTCGTAGCCAAGGACAACAAGGTGATCTGGAATAAGGCATATGGCAGCAAGATCTATGAAAACTCAAAGGACAAAGTGCAGACCACAGATCTCTATGATCTCGCCTCCATATCTAAGATAGCTGCCACCACACTCGCCGTGATGAAGCTCTATGACGAAAAGAAAATAGACCTGAATAAATCAGTAGGAGACTACTTGCACCTGGATGACAGCGCCTCGATACGCGGACTGAAGCTGACGGATGTGCTGACCCACCAGGCTGGTCTCAAGCCGTTTGTAGAGTTCTACAAGTATACCACGGCGCCGGAGCAGTATGACCTGCACTATCGCAATTATTGCAATGACACATTCTGCTATAAGGTGGCAGATGGCATGTTTATCCGTCGCGACTATGCGGATACGATGTGGCACATCATGTCTCACTCAGAGGTGAAGCCCAACGCCGGATACGTATATAGTGACCTGGATTTTTATGTCATGCAGAAGGTGGTGGAGCAGGTGTCCGGGCGCCCGCTAGATAGCTTCGTCTATGAAAATATCTACTGGCCTATGGGCCTCACCCGCATCGGCTACAAGCCTACAGAGCGCTACGACCTCGCTCGCATCATCCCTACGGAGAATGACAAGACATTCCGCAAGCAAACGGTGCGGGGATTTGTACATGATCCCGGCAGTGCGATGTATGGTGGCGTGGCCGGCCATGCCGGAGTATTCAGCAATGCCTTTGACCTCGCGGCGCTCATGCAGATGCTGCTAAACAAAGGCGAGTACAATGGTAAGCGCATCCTGAATGCTGCTACCATCGACTTATTCACTCAGCGGGCTACTACTAAATCGCGGCGCGGTCTGGGCTTTGACAAACCAGAGCCGGACCCTGCGAAACCAAGCCCGACTTATAGCAAGGTACCGCTCGGTGTCTTTGGTCATACGGGCTTCACGGGTACCTGTGTCTGGAGCGACCCGGACAACAATTCGACGTTTATCTTCCTGTCAAACCGAGTCTATCCGGATGCGGAGAATCCTAAGCTGGTAAAGATGGGGATAAGGACCGATCTGCAGAAGATCGTGTATAAGGCGATGAAGAAGTAGATCACTTGACCCGCTTCTCGTTGTTTTTCACAAAGTCCGCCCAGTCGTTAAACTTTTTGCCGCCGGTGATCACGGAGCTGCTCTGAAAATGATGGCAGACTGCCGCAGCCAGACCATCCGTAGCATCGAGGAATTTTGGTTGCAGGTCAAACTTGCATAGCTGCTGTAGCATGGCTGCTACTTGTTCTTTGGTCGCATTGCCATTGCCGGTGATGGATTGTTTGATCTTCTTGGGAGAATACTCTGTGACGGTGACGCCATGTACGAGCGCTGTGGCGATAGAGACACCCTGTGCGCGGCCTAGCTTGAGCATGGACTGAACGTTCTTGCCAAAGAAGGGCGCCTCTATAGCGCAGGTCTCCGGTTTGTATTGCTCTATAAGGCCTTTTACTTTCTCTGAGATCACACGCAGGCGGTCTAGGTGGTCATCATATTTCGAGAGCTGGATCACACCCATACTCACCAGTTTCAGCTGCTGTCCGGTCACGGTGATCACGCCGTAGCCCATCACTATCGTGCCGGGGTCTATACCTATGATAGTCCGTGGTGTAGCCGGTGTTTTATCCGCAGCCATGACTGATTTTCAATTTGTTTTAGCACCTTTACTAGCGATAGATGGATACACCCGTATACCGCCGCCTGCTGCTCGCATTAAAAGTAGGCATTTTCATTTTCATGTCCTTCGTCATCTACCGGCGGCTGGCATCAGTGCAGAGTTTTGTCGGTTCGCTGGATCTCTTCATAGAGCGCTTTAGTGGCGGAAATATTGCCCTGCTCACTTTGTCCGTCATACTCATGCCGGTCAACTGGCTCCTCGAGGCTACTAAGTGGAAGATACTTTTAAAGCACTCCTCTTCCGTCACACTGCGCGCTGCGCTGCGCTCTGTGCTCGGCGGGCTCTCTATCGGCTTTGCTACACCGGCACGTGTGGGGGAGTTTGCCGGGCGCGTCATGTTTCTTCACCCGGGTGAGCGGGTAGACGGCATCTATCTCAGTGCCATCGGCGGCATAGCGCAGAGTGTCGTCACGTTTCTCACGGCGCTGTTTATGTTGCGCTTTTACTCCGGCGAGGCGGAGGCCTTTTTTAGTCCATATAGCTACATTGGGTTTGCACTGCTCGCATTTGTTCTTATCGCACTGTACATTTCCTTTGAGCAGGTGGTAGACTGGCTGCACCATCGCGGCCTGCGCTTTGACAACTATATCATCGACACCGCCAAAACTCCGCACCGCAATGACAAATGGCTCGTCTTTGGCACCAGCTTTTGCCGCTATACAGTGTATGTGCTGCAGTATTATTTGCTGTTGCGCTTTGCCGGCATAGAGGGGCGCGTATTTGAGCTTATATCAGCTATCAGCCTCGTGCTTTTTCTGCAGTCAGTATCACCCCTGATACCGCTTACGGACCTGACCTTGCGCGGTGGTATCGCTTTGCTCGTATTTCGCGGCTGCGAGCCCGATATGGCCCTGAGTGTTTTCATGGTGCCGGTGCTACTGTGGATCATCAATCTGCTCCTGCCGGCGCTGGTTGGTTATTTTTACATCCTCACGCTACATGCCGATGATACTGCTCAATGACGAATACTGGATGCGGCTGGCGCTCAAAGAGGCCGCCTATGCCCGGGAGGATGACGAGGTGCCCATCGGTGCCATCATTGTGTGCAATGACAAGATCATAGGCAAGGGCTACAACCAGACCGAGCGCCTGAATGATGTGACAGCCCATGCTGAGATGATAGCCATCACGGCCGCAGCCAACTATCTGGGGGCTAAGTTTCTGGAGGACTGTACGCTCTACGTCACCGTAGAGCCATGCCCTATGTGTGCTGCTGCGCTGCGCTGGGCGCGTATGAGCAGGGTGGTCTATGGCGCAGCCGACCCCAAGGCGGGCTATAGCCAGTTTGGCCCAAAGATGTTTCACCCAAAAACAAAGCTACATCAGGGTGTGCTGGAGCATGAGTGCGGAGTGCTGATGACCGATTTCTTTAAGGGGAAAAGGGGAAAGTAACCCTCTGGCATAGAAAGTGTGGCATAAAGGGAGCTTCTCGTATAGTCGAAAACATTTGTTTTTTCATCCATAAGGCTGTAAAATCGTAGCCGGATTCATTCGTCCACTATATCATTATTCACTCAATAAACTAAATAACATCATGGCATTCACACTAGATCCTCTACCGTACGCAAACAACGCCCTCGAACCACATATCGACGCTCGTACGATGGAGATCCACCACGACAAGCACCACGCTGCTTATGTCAATAACCTGAACGCAGCGGTAGCTGGTACCGAAAACGAAAACAAATCCCTGGAAGAGCTGATAGCCAATATCTCTAAGTACCCTGCCGCTGTACGCAATAACGGCGGTGGCCACTGGAACCACACCTTCTTCTGGCAGATCATGGGTCCTAATGGCGGTGGTACTCCATCTGGTGCACTGGCAGAGGCCATAGACTCACAGCTCGGTGGTTTTGACAAGTTCAAAGAAGACTTCGCTAAGGCAGGCGCTACTCGCTTCGGCTCCGGCTGGGCCTGGCTCAGCGTAGGTGCAGACAAGAAACTCGTGATCAGCTCTACGCCTAACCAGGACAACCCGCTGATGGACATAG
The DNA here is from genome assembly GCA_018267355.1 of Bacteroidota bacterium. Lineage (GTDB taxonomy): Bacteria > Bacteroidota > Bacteroidia > Chitinophagales > LD1 > UBA1941. The sequence goes on along the minus strand of JAFDYP010000576.1, from coordinate 8,770 downwards.
CCGAAGTAAAAGGCACACCTATCCTCGGCGTAGACGTATGGGAGCACGCTTACTACCTGCACTATCAGAACCGTCGTCCGGACTACCTGGCCGCCTTCTTCAATGTCATCAACTGGACAGAAGTATCAAAGCGCTACGAGGCCGCTGTAAAGTAATCACACAATAAAGCATATCGGGAGATCCGGAAGTCAGTAAAGCTGGTTTCCGGATTTTCTTTTTTATCTTGAGAGTACCACTATGAGACAGATTTATGCCACGATTTTGTTAGTTATGGTCTGCAACTATAATTGCGTTGCAAAAGGTAGCGGCCATAAAAAGTGGTCAGCCTTTCTAGATCACATTGATAGCAAGGTTCGCCACTACAAGTGCCATCATCTCAGCTCTGACGACCTGCTCAAAACACAAAAGATCCTTCACGGCAAATGGCAAGTAGTTATCACTAATAATAGCGGAGTCAGCGATAGTGCTTATGATAGTTTCTGCGGCAGGCTTCCTGTTTGTGAAAACAATAAGTCGGTCGAGTTTTTATCAGATCACTCCTGCAAAGTTGACTCTACGACCGAGACCTACAAACTAACCATATCAGAAGACTCCCTCTATTATGGCCTTCTCATACACAACGAGAAGTATCGGATGCGGGCAGTCACGCATAAAATCGTCGAACTGTTCTGGACCTGTGGTACGCACAGCTATCAGGACGAGAGCTATCGAGAAGTCACAATCATATTATACCATCACAGATCTCCGCTTAAGATTTCTTCACAAGGGCGTGGTGCGATATTAACGGATTAGCTTTTTGCACATCAAGCAACTTCCTTCTGCTGATTAAACTGCATATCATACAGATGCTTATAATGGCCGCCCAGACCTATGAGCTGTTCGTGACTGCCAAATTCTTTGAGCTCGCCACGGTCCAGGACCATGATCTTATGCGCATGGCGGATGGTAGAGAGGCGGTGCGCTATCACCACAGAGGTGCGGCCCTTCACCAGTTTTTCTATGGCCTCTTGCACTACATGCTCAGACTCGGTATCTATAGACGAGGTAGCCTCGTCTAGTATCAGGATGGCAGGATCATATACCAGAGCGCGTACGAATGATATCAGCTGCCGCTGGCCCATAGACAGGGTGGCACCGCGCTCCATCACCTTGTAGTCGTAGCCGCCGGGCAGACGCATGATAAAGTCATGCGCCCCGATCGCCCTAGATGCGTTGATCACCGTCTCGCGGCTGATGTTCTCATTGCGCAGCGTGATATTGTCATATACGCTCCCGGCAAAGAGAAATACATCCTGCAGCACAATACTCATCTGTGACCGCAGTGCGGCGAGCTTATAATCCTTTACGCTCACATCATCTATTCTGATGTCGCCCTTATTGATCTCATAGAAGCGGCCCAGGAGTGACATGGTAGAGGTCTTGCCCGAGCCCGTAGCGCCTACTATGGCCAGCGTCTCCCCCGCCTGCAGCGAGAAGCTGAGATCTTTGAGTATATAGTTTTCATGCTCATAGGCGAACCACACATGGTCAAACTCGATCTTACCTTTGGCTCGCTCCGGCACATAGGTGCCGGTATCGGCTATACGCTGGTCCTTGTCCAGCAGTTTGAATACACGCTCTGCAGCTATCACGCCGCGCTGGATCGTATTCACTTTATCTGCTATGAAGCGCAAGGGGCGAAAGAGCTGATTGATCAGCATGATATAGAGGCTGATAGTGCCCACAGCAGAAGCATCGATAAAGGAGTTATGCTTCACTACATTCCACACCATCTGACCGGAGGCAAAAAATACCATCAAACCTATGGCCGTGGCCAGCAGGATTTCTACTCCCGGGAAGAACAGCGAATAATACCAGATGCCGCGCACATTGGCATCGCGCAGCTGACTATTTATCCCTTGAAATTTTTCACGCTCTTGCCTCTCTACATTGAATATCTGAATGATGCGCATGCCGGTGATGTGTTCCTGCAGAAAGGCATTCAGCCGGCCTATCTGAGTGCGCTCATCCTGAAAGGAAGCCTTGACGCCACGCTGAAACCAGCGTGTGACAAACAATAATAATGGCAAAGGTATAAGGGAAAACAGAGCAAGCTGCCAGTTGAAAAAGAGCATGCACGTGACCACCACCACGATGGTCAGTATATCTGCAGAGATGGAGATCAGGCCCTCTGAGAAGGTATCATTCACCGCCTCTACATCTGTGATGGTGCGCGTGGTAGAGGTGCCTATAGGGGTCGTATCAAAGTACTGTAGCCGGGAGTAAATGACATGGCTATACACCCGCTGCCGCAGGTCACGGATGATGCTCGTACCCAGCCAGGCAGAGATAAAGGCAAAGTAATAGCGCATAATGGTCTCCACTATGAGGGAAACCAACATGACCAGTATGATCACCCGCAGCCCCTGCAGGTCAAAACGCCTGATGTGATAATCTATGGCGCGCTGCACCAGCAGCGGGCGCACTACCGCCATACCGGCCAGCAGGATAGACAGCGCAATGGTGGTATAAAGCTCTTTTCTATAAGGAGTGGCCAGTGACAGTACCCGCCTGACCAGCGGCAGATCCAATCCTCCTTTTCCAGATTCTGACATCGGGGGCAAATATAGCTACATCCCATCGTCTCGGCAGGAATAGTCATGCCTTTAGCGATAATAAGGCATTTGTTAAAATTCTTGAAGAGACAGACTTCAACAAACCTTGTTGAGCTTTTTGGGTTGAATAGTTAAACAAAAACAAGCAAACATGAAACACCTTTTCAAATCTATCCTGATCTGTGCAGGCATCTCAGCCTCTGCTGGCCTTGCTGCTCAAACGGCAAATCTACAAGTCATTCATAACTGTGCGGATCCAGCCGCAGCCTCTGTAGACGTGTATGTAAACGGCACACTGGCGCTTGATAATTTTGCATTCCGCTCTGCTACCGGTTTTCTCAGTCTGCCAGCTGGTGTGGCATTGAATGTAGGCGTGGCTCCGGCTACCTCCATGTCAGCTGCCGATACACTCAAAAACTTCACCCTCGGCCCTCTGCAGGCCGACTCCAGCTACATAGTGGTAGCCAGTGGTGTGGTAGCCACCGGCTTTGCAGCCAATCCTAACGGAAAGAGTACAGCCTTTGACCTGAAGGTAATCGACCACGCAAAGACAGCCTCCGGAGCCGGTACGGTGTCCTTTGCCGTATTTCACGGAGTGACCGATGCACCGGGTGTAGACGTAAATCTGAGTACCGGTGGCAACCTCGTGAGCAATGCACAGTACGGTGATGCCAGCGGCTACCTGACGGTGCCACCTACATGGTATCCCATAGATATAGCGCCGGCGGGTGTATCTACTCCGCTGGTCCAGTACGTAGCAGATCTATCCGGGCTGGGGGGCAAATCGGCTTTGGTCATCGCTTCTGGCTTCCTGACACCGTCATCTAACAACAATGGGCCATCATTTGCGATACTCGCCGTACTCGCAGACGGCACAGTAGTGACCCTGCCACAGCAGCAGCAGTCATATGTGCAGGTGATTCACAATTCTCCGGATCCTGCCGCAGACTCTGTAGATGTTTATGTAGACGGCACCAAAGCAATATCTAACTTTAAATTTCGCACTGCCACACCGTACATCCAGCTGCTCTCAAATGTAAACCATACTGTAGCCGTAGCTCCGGCCAACTCTACCAATGTATCTCAGGCCATCGCCACGTTTCCTAATATCATGCTGGACCCTGATAGCAGCTATGTAGTGACTGCGTCCGGCGTAGTCGGTACTGGTTTTGCAGCCAACCCTGATGGCAGGAGCACGGCTTTCACCCTCCTCATCAAACCTAATGCCCGCAGGCAGGCATCATCTTCCGGTGAGTTTGATTTCTTTGTAATACATGGTGCTCCCGACGCTCCGAGCGTAGATGTAAGTGTAGAAGTGCCGAGCATTCTGGCCGTAAACAATGCGTCTTATACCGACCAGACCGGCTACCTGCCGGTACCGGTAGGCAGCTATGTGTTTGATCTCCAGGACTCTGCTGGCAGTACTACGCTCAAGCGCTACCTGGCCGATCTCTCCTCTCTGGGCGGACAGAGTGGTGTAGCTCTAGCATCCGGCTTCCTCAACCCTGCCAACAATAATAACGGCCCTTCTTTTGGTATCTGGGTAGCACTGGCATCGGGAGGCAACCTGATACCGCTGTCTGACGTGACAGGTATCAAGGACATAACCAATGAGATCGGCCTGAGCCTCTATCCTAACCCGACTAGCAGTAAGATAAATATATCTCTGAAGGGACAGGCCAATACAGTAGAAGTAATGAATCTGACCGGTGCAGTAGTGAAAACGATCAATGCTAATGGTGCAGAAAATATCACGATCAATACCTCGGACCTCAGTGCCGGGATATACACTATGCATATCACTACCCGCAATGGTGTGGCCAATGCTAAGTTTACGGTGATGAACTAATTATTCTTAGGATTGGGTTTTATGAGGCGGCTCCATGTGGGGCCGCCTTTTTATTCTTCAGCATCATCAGTGAGCTGCGGCTCCTCTGTCTTGCGGCTACGGTCTATGGCGCGGCCCTCCAGTACGCCGTCTTTATAGACCACCTTGGTCAGGTAGAGGCCCTGTGGCGGTGAGGACACGCCAAACGGAAACTCTTCTTTGGCTTCTACTATTCGTTTGTAGTCCTCTATAGATAGTTTGCCGCGGCCTATGATCAGCAGCACGCCTACTATTTTGCGTATCATACCCCGCAGGAATCGATTGGACGTGATGGTGAGCCGCATAAATTCATTCTCGCGCTCGCCGGCCATGGCAGGCCTTATCACACGGTCCCAGCGGGCCTCGGTCACATCGCAGATATTGGTCTTGAAATCTTCGCTCGGCCGGCACAGTGATGTATAGTCTCCAAAGCCCGGTATCATGGCCGTGGCTTCATAGATCTTCTCCCAGTCCAGTGTATTGCCATAGGTCTGAGTGCTGTGATGGCGGAGAAAGGGATTTTTGTCAAAATGCAGGTAGTACTCATACGTGCGCCGGATGGCGTCAAATCTCGTATTTGACTTCTCATGTACTGGTATGATCCGGAATATCTGTATGTCATGCGGCAGGATAGAGTTCAGCCGGAAGGTGAACTTCTCATCCAGTACCCGGTCAGTATCAAAGTGAGCATAGAAATCTGTGGCATGCACTCCGGCATCTGTACGGCCACACCCTCCGGTAGAGACCTGCTGGCTGAGCAGCCTTGACAGAGCAAAGTTCAGTTCGCCCTGCACGGTCTTGCCGTTGTTTTGTACCTGCCAGCCACAGTAGCTGGTGCCGTCATACGCCAGATGAATGAAGTATCTCATGTTGTTTCGCGCCGCAACTTATCACTATTGCATGATACTTAATACAGACGGACTTAGTAAAATAAAAATCCCTCTCCGGAGAGAGGGACCTTTAAGATTGATATGAAAGCTCTTTTTTATTTCTCCACGACCTCCAGCGGATCTACCTGATACAGCGGAGCGAGGTCTACAGGAGCGTAGGTCTTCGTCTCACCCTTGGTGCCGATCGTACGTATCCTGTAGTAGGAGTCAAGATTAGCAGAGGCCGGATTGGCATCAGACACCTCTATATAGTTCTTGCTTTTGATCAGGAAGTCAGCCACCTTTACGGACTGGCAGCGCGTGAAGCCCGATGTAGGATCGCTACTGCGCTCTACATAGATCACATCTACGTTCCTCATGTTTTGAGAGTAGAGGTGTACCATCACCTCGCCACCAATGCGCTCTACCTCCAGGCTCACATCCGTAGCAGCCAGGGGTTTGAATAGCCACTCTTTGCCATCTTTGCGTACAGGGGTACCATCAGCACCGGTGCCGGCGTACATAGATTGGAAAGCAAAGACCAGGGCAGCAAGGAAGAGTATGGATTTTTTCATAATAAAGGTGTTTGTTGTGTGTATGTACGGTGCGCTTTGTATTATGTTTCAGTTTTATATTTTTTCTTCTGTAGCAGATATTAAAAAGGTGGCTTACGGGCCACCTTTCTTTGATTAACTAAACAAGCATTAAACTTTACTCTCTGGTATAGCTTACGGGGTATGTGCGGATGTGTTACAATTTATTCCAACATTTCTTACAAACCACAAATTGTAGTCAGACGCGGAAATGATAAAAATCCGTTAAAATCTGTTCGGTGCTGCAGGTTAGCATGGTTTTAGCAAGGCACGGCTATGCGGCTATAGCCATATCGAAGAACAGCCTTTATTTGCTGAAATTCGTAGCTTAGCTATATTTGCATCCCCTTGGCCCGGATACTATTAAACAAAACTACAGGCACAGAGCCATCCATATGACCAAACCGATCCTTGTCCTGATCATGATGGGCTCGCTTCTTGCCTTCGGCGCGCAAGCTCCGGCCATAGAAACTAACCCTCCCGTGGCAGCAGCCGCGCCCGCTCAGACGGGAAACCTGCGCGTGATACTGCGCAACTTTAAAAACGACAATGGCCAGACGAACGTCATACTTTACAATAATGCCTACACATTTCCCGACAAGCCCGATAAGTGCTTTAGTAACCTGTGGACACATATCGGCAAGGGATATGCAGAGGTAATATTCAAGAATGTACCATATGGCGACTATGCGCTGGCTGCCTATCATGATGAAAACAGCAACCATCGCCTGGATCTGAGTGTCATAGGGATCCCCAAAGAAGGAATCGCCATATCCAATGATGCCAAGGGCCTTTTCCTGCCCCGGTGGAAGGATGCTAAAATAATGGTCAATAGCCCCGACAAGACGATTGTCATGACCATCAGCTATTAAGCAGCATTTGCAGCATCCTCTGCATTTCGGGCATCATTATAGCCCTCAAAAAATTTGCACATCTCTATACCCATTACCTTGCTGATATTATATAAGGTATATACTGTAGCGTTAGTTTTGCCGGACTCGATGCGGGAGAGATTGGCCTTCTCATAGTCACATAGAGCAGCCAATGTATCGAGTGACATGTTTCGTTCCTTTCGAAAGCGCCTGATATTGGCACCCAGTTTTTCCAAAAATGGACCTTTGTTGCTGATCATAACATATAATTTTCGTAGAGAGCTTCATGATCATTTGTTTTAAAAAAATATGCTCCGCTCAGAAACGAGCGGATCAATTATGTGGGTATTGTAGAAAATGCCAACACCGTGCCAAACAGCCCGAAAATGTTAAAGAGAAGTGTTCACAATGAATATAGCAGGCTGACTATCAATCTTCAAAGAAGTCGCTGACCCGCACTCCCATCACCCTGCTGAGCGTGTAAAGAGTGAGGATAGTAGTGTTAGTTTTGCCGGATTCTATACGCGAGAGGTTTGCTTTTTCATAATCGCAAAGGGCTGCAAGCTTATCAAGTGATAGGCTCTTTTCCTTACGTATCTTTCGGATCTTAGCACCTAGTTTAGCAAGGAATATTTTATCGCTCATTGAAATTGATGATGCGGTAAAATTGCGCAAGTTGGTCGTAAATATGGTTGTTGTACATGACAATAAGTCATATACAAAGAAGATAACCTGCTCTGCAGCAGATGCCACATTGTTTTAAAAACGTAAGTGCTTAATTCTGTGACTTAACGACCTTAATGGATCGCACCGTATCATTATTTTTTATGACCACAGCATATACGCCTGACGCCAGATCGGCCACGTGCAGTATATTGTCTTCAGTATGTGATACGCATCTCCCTTGCGCATCGTATAGCTGAATGGTGCATACCCCAGGTCGAAGACCATGGACCACTATTTCATCAGTGAATGGATTGGGACCGGCAGTGATCGCGTATGCACCCGGATCATGAAAGCCTGTCGGTTCTGCGCAGGTCACGGCAAGATTTGACTGAGACCAGAGATGACTGCGGTGCGCATATGAATCATTCAAGGTCCGGTGAACACGAGCAACCTGCTCTGCAGTAAACATGCACGTACAACTAGACCAGTTCATGAAATTTTGTATGTTCTCTACCACCGGAGGATTGCAAAAAGATGCAGAAGTATCACACATAAACATGGAACCTTTTGTGATAGGGGTATCAGCTATACTATCATCTCCACAGGCTACCTCGGGTTCATTTGTATTACCCCAGATATTGCACAAATTGAAATATTGCCCAATGAAATTGGTCAACAGACCACGTTGACCGGGCAGGAAGGTAAAATAGCCAGCTACCACACCATCTTTGCTGGTATCAGCCACTGCCTGCAGAGGGTTGGTAGCCCGGCCTGGCAGATAAGATACAAGATCAGCGGGGCGAAGCGAATCCACTACCCAGATATTCAGGTACCTGTCCGAAGGCCATTGACCGATCTTGACTGCGTCACTATCTCCACGGTATGTCAGAGGACTGACTACATGCTCTATCCCGCTGGTGGCTAGTCCCTGAGGATCGGTATGTGCGAGGCAAAACTCTATTTGCATATTCCCGACCACACTTACAAAGGGAGAAGCCACGCCGGCCAGACCGGCATTCTGTGCATTGAAGTTTCGGTTTACCTCTGCTATTGCATCGAGAACGAGAGTGTCTGAGATATTCTCCGGGCCGTTATTGTGAATCACATGGACCACCACAGGGATGGTATACTGAGCGCTCAGTGAAAGGCTGAATGCTACAAAAAAGATAATGGAAGCGCATGTCGTGTGTAGTTGTTTCATGGTGTCTGATTCTACTGCAAAGCTCACCACTTTATCGAGAGCAACCTAAGATATCATGTCATTTTATTGACACAAAACAATCAGAGGAAAGGCGTCTTGACCACTTTT
>JAFDYP010000575.1 GCA_018267355.1 Bacteroidota bacterium | reverse complement strand
TGACTGTCTTCTTATTACCATAAATCTCAAAAACATCATTGATGCCGTCATCATTAGGCGTGAAAGCATTTGGCACAAATACGTTGTAGGCCGGTACTACCGTGACCTGTACCTGTGTCACCACTGTGCAATGTTCGCCATAAGGATCTATATAGGCAGTCACGGTATATGTCATGGTATTATTAGTGGTCACAGATACGTTGCTGCCCGTGGTATTGCTCAGACCGTCGGCGGGACTCCAGTTGTACATGACCTCATATGGTGAGTTGGAGCTGGCTTGTATCACTGTGGTCTCTCCCAGATCTATAGTAGGATGCTCCGGCGTGATAGTGATCTGTAGTGAGTCCGGCTGAGTCACCACGACCTGGTATGTCTGCGCACAGCCTCTGCTGTCTGTCACTGTCAAGCCATAGCTACCAGCCACTAGATTTTGATCCACACCAGTAGTATTGGATATGCCTCCGCTAAAGTCATACGTATATGAAGGTGTACCTCCGGTAGCAGTGACAGTGAGCGCGCCGTTGTTTTCACCGTAGCATTTCACCGGAGCTATGGCGATATTGACCGTCACCGAATCCGGCGCGGTAATAGTGGCCGTGGCCGTGCTTGTACAGCCGTTAGCATCCGTGACCTGACCTGTGTAGGTGCCGATTTTGAGATCGGTGAATACGCCGGTACTATTTGGAGCAGAGAAGGTCACGCCATCAGGAGATATAGCGTACTGATATCCCGGCGTACCACCAGATGCTGCGAAGGTGACCTGGCCATTACTATCACGACTGCACGATACGCTGATCACAGATGTAGCAGTCAGCGTGAGAGCGGTAGGCTCCGTGATAGTAGCAGACTGTGACACGCTGCAACCAAGCGAATCTGCTACCACTACAGTATAGCTGCCGGCGCTTAGCCCTGTGGCGGTATTGGTCGTACTCACGTTTGGAGTCCAGGTATATACATATCCTGAAGATGCAGGTGTGCCGCCTCCGGCAGTCACGGTTATAGATCCATTATTGCCACCATTACAGAGCTCATTGACAGATGATAGCTGTGCAGTGATAGCAGGTGGCGACGTGATATTGAATGTGGTCTGCACGGAGCAGGAGTTATTGTCACTGACTACTACGGTATAGCTGCCTGCTGCGAGCCCGGTAGCCGTATTGCCAGAACTGACTGACGGTGTCCAGCTGTAGGTGTATACACCGCCAGGTGTACCTCCGGTCACAGTGAGGGAGGCCGTGCCATCACTATTGCTGCTGCAGGTCGCGTTTGTCTGAGATTGTGCTGTGATGGTCACTGCAGTAGGCTCCGTCACCACCTCTGTATTAGTCACAGAGCAGCCATTGGCATCCGAGATGGTCACATCATAGCTGCCGGCGCTGAGATTGGTGGCATCATTGCCAGACCCAGCCGCACTGCCGGACCAGATATAATTATATGTGCCTGTACCGCCACTGACCGTATATCTGATCTCGCCATCGCTGCCCCCGTTGCACGACACATTCTTGACAAATACAGGTGTGGCAAAAGTAACAGCAGAAGCAGGCTGCGCTACTGAGGCAAATGTATCAAGCTGGCAGCCATTGGCATCTGTCAGTGTGACCTGATAGATACCGGCGGCCAGGTTGCTGGCCGTAGGAGAGTTGCCCGGAGAGCCGGCATTGGCACTCCAGGTGTAGCCTATCGCACCTGTGCCGCCACCGGATGTCACGGTGATAGCGCCGTCTGTACCGCCGTAGCAACTTACATTAGTCACTGTCAGCTGGGCTGTGATGGCAGGCGGAGCATTAACGCTGGTACTGCCCTGAGCGGTACACCCGTTAGCATCTGTCACGGTCACGGTATATGTGGACGGCGCTAGATTATTATCGGTAGAGGTCAATGGATCATTCTGAGTATAGCCCCCGGTCCATGAAAAGCCGTATGGCGATACGCCCCCACTCACCGTAGCAGTAGCAGAACCTGTACTGCCCGAGCTGCAGGTAGCATCTGTCTCAGTCATAGTGAGCGTCATACCGCCTGTAGCAGGCTGTGTGATTGTCACAGATCCCGTCACCAGGCAGCCGTTATGATCGCTATCAGTGTAGTTGTACGTGCCGGCCAAGAGGTTATTGCGCACGTCTCCAGCCGCTCCATCTGACCACCAGGCTGTGCCGTATGGCGTCGTACCTCCCGCGCCGGTCAGAGTGATAGATCCGGTGTTATTGCCATAGCAGGCTACATCCACATGAGTTTCAGAAACTGTAAATGCTGAAGCTGGTTCGCTCACTATGACACTGCCTGTCTGCTGACAGCTATTAGCATCGGTCACCGTGTAGCCGTAGGTACCGGCTGCCACGTTGGTAGGATTCGTACCACTCAGTCCACCGCTCCAGGTCACTGCATTATATGGTGTAGTGCCGCCCGTCTCGGTCAATGTAATAGTACCTGACGATCCGCCCTGACACAGCACATCTGTATGAGAGGCAGTTACCGTAAATGCTGCAGCAGGCTGAGCTACGGTCACACTTCCGGTCTGCTGGCAGCTGCCAGCATCTGATACTGTATAGGTATATGTGCCTGCGGCTATGTTGGTAGGGTTAGTACCTGAGAGGCCACCTGTCCATGTCACGGCACTGTATGGAGTCGCTCCTCCGGTTTCCGTCAGAGTGATGGTACCTGTGGCTGCTCCATAGCAGCTTACATCTGTGTGAGTAGCCGTCACTACAAAGCCATTGGCAGGTTGCTGTATCTGCACAGAGTCTATGACCAGACAGCCATGAGAATCAGAATCTGCATAATAATAGGTGCCGGCTGCGAGGTTGCTGCGGCTGGTACCTATAAATCCATCGAGCCACTGCGGTGTGGCGTAAACCGGCGTACCACCAGATTGTGTCAGGCTAATAGTACCGGTAGCGGCCCCATAGCATTGTACGTCGGTATGTGTCTGCGCTACGGCGAATGCATTGGCCGGCTCTGTCACTGTCACACTGCCTGTCTGCTGGCAGCCATTGGCATCGGTCACGGTATAGCCATAGGTACCTGCTGCTATGTTGGTAGGATTAGTGCCTGTCAGGCCGCCACTCCAGGTGACTACATTGTATGGTGTGGTGCCACCTGTCTCTGCCAGCGTGATCGTACCGGTAGGTACGCCTTTGCAACGCACATCTGTATGAGATGCTGTCACAGTGAAAGCAGATGCAGGCTGAGTGACAGTCACGCTGCCAGTTTGCTGACAGTTATGCGCATCTGATACGGTATAATTATAAGTTCCTGCAGGGACGTTGATAGGATTGGTGCCTGTCA
>JAFDYP010000574.1 GCA_018267355.1 Bacteroidota bacterium | reverse complement strand
TAGAAAGGCGTGCGTTCGGCTTTGGTCTGTATCTGCCTAGCCATTGCTGCCTGATATATCTTCGATACAAAGAATGTCCCCAATAGATAGCTATTCTCCGTTCCAATAAGACCCTGCGCAAGTTTGATAAGCACAATCTTCTTGCTATCCATGATCGCCTCAAAGTCCAAACTTTTCTTTTGGGCGACCATATTGCGTATAAGCTTCGGACGCAAGAAGCTGTCTAGCCTTGTGAGGATCGGGCCGATGGAGCTTGTTTTAAGCAATGGGTATTCCTTTTGCCAGTAGTAAATGACGCTCTGATCGGAAACGGTTTTGAGAAACTCATTCCTAAATTCTTTCTCAATGAGGAATCGACGCAAGTCCAAAAGCGTACCGCCCTGGCTGCTTTCTAAAAAAGCAAGTATGGCATTCGCCAGGACGGAATGCATCTGATCCCCAAAGCTAGTAGAGAGCCGCCTAAAGACGGATACAAGGTCAGAGGCCAGTATTTCCTTCTCAATGTCTGAGTGAGCAGTCAGGATATTAAAGCCGACAGGGTATTCGCTATCAGCAGGGTCTATGTGTATGACATCCTCTATTCTATTCTCTGGGATGTAGGGAAGTATGCTTTCAATTAGATCGCCGTGAGGATCAAGTACGGCCACGCCATTACCTAGATGAATGTCTTGCACAATACATGATTGCAGTAGGGTACTTTTACCCGTGCCGGTTGCACCTATCACATGCATGTGCTTAAGTCGCTGTTCTGTGCCTAATGTCACTATACCTTCAAAATCCCTATGCCTGTTTGTGCCCAAGCAGAACTCATGACCCCATGCAATATCGGGGGCTCGTTTGGTTTTCCCTCCAGGCTGTTCCAGTTTCTTAGAATGAATGGAGTGGGGATAGTGAACGAAGGTTGCAAGCTCTTTGGCGTTCAATATCATTCCAACCCGGCGGGTCCGCCTGAATAATATATCTAATGCCAGGTCTTCGGCATTTCTGCCTGTATTGGTAAGGGCAACTAGCTTGTTCGTTCCTGACTGAGAGCAATGCATTAATACTGTTCCTACCTTCTCCAATACGTTTAAGGCACCGGCCATACTTGAATGTTGGGCAAGCATCCGTACTGCTACGGCAAACAAAGGAGCGGATATTTTCTCCTGAGTGAGCTTAGGCATTTCAGGAGCATCAATGAAAAAAGATTCTCCTTTTGCATCGGTCACTGAGCTATACATACTGCTTGCCCAGGCATTCTCTGTGCCTTTAAACAGGAATTGGAGTATGACCTGCTCTCCATCCTCTAGATGTTCCAATACCCCAAAGAGACTCGTTAACGGATCGGAATCAAACTTATCCGGCATCGCCATAGGGCGCATAAATTCCTCTGCCAAGCCAAAATCTGCAATGGCAAAGTATTTTGATTCGTCTATGATATTGGTAAGCCCACCCGTCAAAGTCCGAATGATACAGCTTGGGAAATATGCCCTGACCTGACTTTCAACGTGACTCAGATCGGACTCGCGGTATACGAACTGGATGCGTATAAGATCCCACCACGCCATGATCTCAAATGAAACATGGCTCTTAGTGTATGAAAGTACCGTCAACAACTTCTCAATGTCTTGAGCTTTTGGTGCCTTTTCATTCCGGTCAAATGAAATGGAGAATCCGCATACCTTTTCATCTGAATGAAAGGGGTATGCTTGGACAGTACTTGCCATTGGCTCCTCCTTGCTCTCTTGGTTTGAGGTAAAGGCATTTGTAAGGAACTGTGAAGCTCTCACCAATAGATTCGGATGGTAGCTTTCATCCTTTACTTTTTGCGTAGAGATATATGGAAAGAGGGGGACAAACTCAGGCTCTAACTCAACAGGCTCAGGAAAGACATACCACCCCCTCCCGATTTTCTCCCAATCGTAGAAATGGTCAGTCAGTCGCTGCGCTTTAGAAACAGTCATAAGGTCGCCTAGTCAAGCTTGTATGCACCCATCTCTATTTTTCCCAGGGCACGGGCACCCTTAGAGGTAACCAGTGCTTCAATAGCTGCATTAAACCCTACGTGAATAGCGGCTTTCGCCATCGCCTCTGTGTATATCTGGTAATAAGATCTTCGCTCCATAAAGGCTTTAACCAAGGGGATTTTATTTGCCATCTGCTTCAATATGCCATAGTTCTCTGCATACCACATGGACACAAAGAACCCTGTGCCATACGGCGCAGCGCAGATGTCAAACATAAAATCATCTTTAGCGATATGAAGGTACTCACGGCTCCCGCTGAATATATTACCCTGTGAGTATTTGACGCGGGTAAACTTCACTCCGGGGATCTTACGCTCCGTTATGGCTTCCTGAACGGATGTATAAAATTCATCTGAGGAGAATTCAAAGTCAAATGAATGCTGCCATCGCTCATGGTTCTCTACGGAACCACCGAAGATGTAGTAGATGAGCAAAACCAAAAGAGCTGAAAAACAAAAAATGAAAAAGATAGAAAAGTTCATGGTACAAAAGTTTAGGGTTAGATAATGTCATTTAGGAAACATACGTCTGTCTATTTTACGGGTTTCTCATCTATGAGCGCTAATCTGAAAAGCTTAATCCGATCACCGTCGTTGTTCCAGATACAATGGTCTAGGCCCAAGAACAATGGGGCTTCCAGGGTATGGAGATACGTCACAAAATCACTTGAGATATTGCGGCCAGCATGAGTGCCTGTATATACATATACGGTATCGCCCTGACGTCTCAAAGTTAAGTTTGGCAATTGAAAGAAATGACGCTCACGATTGCTAAGTCTGCCTTCCCGATCATAGGTGTTGTCTTGAAAGCCATACTCACAAAGATTGACCCCGCCACTTACCGTTGCCCGAAGAATAACAACCTCCTTATTGGGGTCTCCGTCGGAATCATTAAGCACTTTTACTATCTCTAAGCTCATATCATATATTTTGTGTTTAAAAATTGATTCAGGCTGAATATCGAGTATCGACTTACCGCTTCGATTTAACTTTCCATAATAGACACGCGGGGTTTTCTTTCACTTTCTCCTGATAATCCAAGTAGTCCTTGTAGCCTTTACCCAATGCGATGGCAGTACCTAACAAGCTCCAACCACCTGTCTGTACCGTGCCCAAAAATCCTCCTAATGCGATAGCAGCATTCAGGCCCATTTGGCGCTGCACTTGAGTGATCTTCTGGTTAATCTTCTCTACTTGTACCTCGCCCAATTCATGCAATATGTTCTGGGTCTTGAGTTCCATTATTCGTGGATCATCTATCGTCCGAAACTCGCGGAACTGCTTCTCCAATTCTAGCCGGAAGTTGGTAAAGACGTCAGCTTCGAGTTCCCGAACTTGCATGAGCTTTTCAATGCTGATCTTATCCAAATAGGGTAAGTCGAGATTCAAGACCTGATTCGCGGTAAATACTTTTATGTCCTCCGTCGGCTTCTGATTGAATGAAAGCAAGTCGCTGGTGAACTGGTTATCGGCCAGGTATGTAGAGTCGAGAGAGGACGCTATTATGTTCTCCGTAAGTACTGTGTC
>JAFDYP010000573.1 GCA_018267355.1 Bacteroidota bacterium | reverse complement strand
TATTGGGATCGGCATTATCCCAGTCGATCATAACAATAAAAACTCCGTCCTTCTCAATAACCTCTAAAATATTACTATCGAACGAAAGAAGTTTGTTGTGGATGATCAAGTCCTTTTTGTTTACGACATACATACTAATAGTAAATTTACTCTTCTCACTCTATATGCCACCGCAACCCCACATAACCCTTCGCACCCTGATTGGGCGCATAGATATAGCTGGCATCAAAACGGTAGTTATGCGGATTATTGTCCAGGTCGGTCACGTATTTATTGAAGGGATCATTGCCGCGCAGGATCAGGTTTTGCGGGCGGAAGTTCAATAAATTACTGCCACCGGCATAGATGTCCAGGCCAAACTTGAAGGTCTTGGTCAGTTGCAGGTTCATGAGGCAGTACCAGGGCGAGCGCTGTGGCCGGTCGTCTCCGTAGACCGTATTGAGATACATGGGCGAGTTGATCAGGCCGGTCCAGTCTATGGATAGTCCCGGCTTTTTGAAGGCATAGGTGATCACGTAGTTGGCCGTGTAGGCCGGTGCATTGATCACATTACTATAGACATAGTGGCCGCTGCCATCCTGAGAGAGGTCCCTGTTTAGCATGCCCGTCATACCGATATGTGCCGATAGCGGTATGCGGAAGTTCATATCTACGTTCACGTTCACGCCCGTGCTGATATTGAGAGAGCCATCATTGCTATAGATCACCGCATCCGGGCGCGAGTGGATGTCTACTTCTATTTTATTGATGATGGTATTGAAGAAGCCATTGGCCTCTATGTTGAAGTTGCCCCTGGCGTCTATCTTGCGCTCGTAGCTGAGGTGCGCGCCGTAGCTTAGCTCCGTCTTGATGTCACCGCTGATGATGATCTTCTTATTATTGGTAAA
Organism: Bacteroidota bacterium; assembly: GCA_018267355.1. Taxonomy (GTDB): domain Bacteria; phylum Bacteroidota; class Bacteroidia; order Chitinophagales; family LD1; genus UBA1941. Next base: position 5,552 of record JAFDYP010000573.1, on the reverse strand, counting down.
GGCGTACCTGTCATCTGAGAATACATTAGGCGTGCGAAAGCCACTACCGAGGCCAAAGCGCACGAAGTCCATCTTCTTCAGCGAGCTCCACTTGTAGTCAAAGCGCGGGCAGATAGCGTTGCCTTTGTAGAGCGAGTTGTACTCATAGCGGATGCCAGCCAGTATCTCATTCTGCGGATTGAGATGTATCATGTCTTGTATGAAGACCGCCGCAAAGTGATTGATCAGCGCATGCGTGGCCCCTGTGGCAGAGTCTACATCAGAGATATTGTCCTTGTACCAGTAGAGCTTGTACATGGCTCCCACCATCATCTCGCTGATGCCTCCTATTTTATTGTCATACAGTAGCTGCAGGCGCCCGTTGCGCTCGTGGTTATTGAAGGGATTGTAACCATACCAGGCATTCTGTGCATGGTCAGTATAGGATACCTGCAGGGAGACGTTCTCCTTTTTGACCGGCAGCAGGAAGTTGCCATAGACCTCAAACCTATCGGTCCTGATCCGCTCACCATATACAGAGTCAGAGCCAAACCACCTGCGCGAGTAGTCGAGCTGCCCGCCCATGCGGTCCTCATAGATGTAGCGGCCATAGATAGACGAGAGCTTCTTGTATTTATTGCGAAAGGTCCACTTGGTAAAGAGCGACCCGCGCGTCGTGAGGGGTATATCGGTATAGCCGTCATGGTCCTTGTCCCAGTGTGTGCCCATCTGGTACAGGTTGGCCGTGATGATACCATTTGCCTTCTGGGCTTTGATATTAAAGCCTACCTCGGCGTTGAGCTCATTGTAAGTGCTGTACCGCACATTGCCAAAGAACTTTGGCGTACGCTCGGAGCTTTTGGTGATCACATTGACCACACCCGCCACTGCATCTGAGCCGTATACGGTAGAGGCGGGCCCCTTGATCACCTCTATGCGGTCTATGATAGCCATAGAGATACCCTCCAGGCCATAGACATTGTTATTGCCGCCGGAGATGGGCAGGCCATCTATGGTGATGAGCGTGTAGATCCCCTCTTGCCCGTTTATCTCTATATCACTGGCGCCATCTATCGAGCCATCGAGATTGGCCTGTATGCCGCTGATCATGGTCATGGCCTGCGAGAGGTTGGTCACGTTGCTTTTGAGGAAGTATGACTGCGGATATATCTCTACGGGTATGGCAAAGTCATCCTTGCGCAGCTCCTTGAGCGTGCCGGTATAGACGAACTCTTTGAGATTGACAGAGTCACGCTGCGCCCACGCAGGCACTGTGAGCAGGCACAGCAGGCTGCACATCAGTCGGGTGACAGATCGGCTGAGTCGGGCGGAGGTCATCGTACTGGCTAAACTTAATGAGATTTTCTGACGCTGAATGTTACATTTTGGATAGGGAGGTTTTGTGTCGGTGAAAATTGATTTTGAACCGAGGCGATATCAATGTAGAGCCATGCTTTTGTGTGCTGCGTCTACGGCTTTGAGCTCATCGGCGGTATAGTCCTGTATGGTGTAGGTGGCTATGGAGTCTGTGTGCATCTCATCGAGCAGGGCTACCATCTGCTCGTAGCGGCTACCAGGCAGGAGCTTGATGATGCAGAGCAGGGGCTTAGAGGTGCCATCGTGGTACAGGCAATGCGTCTTGAGAAAATCACGCCTGGCTTTGAGCTTTTGCTGTATGCTGTTGTGACCAGTGAGATCTACGGGGGTCACGGCCTTGCACTCTATCCCCTCCCAGGAGTAGTACCTGCCTCCGGAGTCAGCCAGGAGATAGACCAGCTGGCACTCGGACACGTATGTATCTACGATGCTGTGATTGTCAGGTGTCTTGACATCCATAGCGCGCTGCTCGAGGAGCGTGGTGGTGAGCATAAAGAAGGTGATGAGCAGGAAGGCGAGGTCTACCATAGGGGTCAGGTCTACCCGTACGTTGATCTTCTTTGCGCGGTTACGCTTGTGCTTGCCTGTAGTGGTGGTGGTTTCTCCGATGTCTGCCATAGTGTTGTTTTATAGCAGGATGATGTGGTGAGGGGGATTCCACAGGTTGGACATTTTTATGACAATGGGGTGACACCTCACCCATCAGCCTTCGGCAGCTTCCCTCTCCCAAGGAGAGGGAAGCACCAGGTGTGCAAAGGACAACCTGTCAAGGCCGGATAAAATGCGCAATAAAATATAATTGATGCTATTGCCTAGTATGATGCATAGCTTGCCGAGAAGTACGGGCTGTGTTTTTCCCGGTACTTGTGATCACGGTAGCTGGCTGTAGAAGAGGCTGACGGACTGCATCAGTCGCAGCACTGTCTTTCCCTACTTTGGTCTGAGTATCGGTAGCGGAAACCTCAGCCGCTGATGCTTCCAGCTCTGCTACGAGGTGGGATGGCAATTCGGGTTCGGCCCTGGAGTCATAGCCGTAGTTTTGGCGGAGGATGAAATAGCAGGCCGAGGGGTTGAGGCGTTTGAAGAGGGCGCCTTCTTCGAGCTTATTGATAAAGATCTGCTCGATGTAGTAGATGCGATCCATGATGTCGCCTTCCAGCGCCCAGGTCTTTTTCCAATAGCTCCAAAGCTGTTTGTAGCCTTTGACTTTGAGTAGCGCCTGAGATAGGGTGTGGATGCTTTCATCCCACGCCAGCTCCTCTATCTGATCGAGCATATCGTGGGTTTGCTGGTGGGTCCATCTGGTTGCGTTGGTATTGCCGGCAGGTGCGGACATAGGTATATGATTTTATGATGAAAAAAGGAGGCCCCTAAATCCCCAAAGGGGACTTTAATACAAAAACAGCCAGGCCCTCTATTCCGAAGTATCGCACTTCCCTGAAGGGAGACTTGAATACAATTGTCTGAATCAGAATTTTCATGATTATAGAATTTTCAGAATTAGTACAGGATGTAATTCTTTTTCAAAATCGAGTGATGACTGGTTTTCAACTCAAAGCTAAGACGTCACTACGCAATCAATTTGCGCAGCAGAAAAAAAAGTTATCAATTCAGGCATTGACCTATATCAGGTATCCTTTTCTGCACCAGTCATGTAGGTTGGCGTGATTTGCGTATTTTAGCGGTATGACGGTAGAGCAACTATACACCGGCTGCCTCTCTGAGGCTGCCTACTACATAGAGAGCCGCGGCGAGGCCGCTATTATCGATCCGCTGCGCGAAACCGGCCCTTACCTCAAGCGTGCCGCCAAAGACAATGCGCAGATCAAGTACGTCTTTGAGACAATCTTCCACGCAGACTTCGTCTCCGGCCATGTAGAGCTGGCCCAGAAGACCGGTGCAAACATCGTCTACGGCCCTAATGCCTCTTGCGGCTTTGACAGCTATAGTGCAACGGATGGTGAGGAATTTAAGATAGGCGATGTGACCATCCGCGCCATCCATACACCGGGCCATACTCTGGAATCTACTACATATCTATTAATTGACGAGAATGGTAAGGCACATTGCATCTTCACGGGCGATACGCTCTTCATCGGAGATGTAGGCCGCCCAGACCTGGCTATCAAGGCGGATGTGACCATCACCGACCTGGCGGGGATGCTCTACGACTCGCTGCGAAATAAGCTCATGACACTCCCCGATGGTGTGATCGTCTACCCGGCACACGGCGCCGGATCTGCCTGCGGCAAAAACCTCTCTAAGGACACCTCTGACACGCTGGGGCACCAGAAAGAAACCAACTACGCGCTGAAGGCACAGACCAAAGAGGAATTTGTAGCGGCGATCACGGATGGACTGGCTCCTGCGCCGCGATACTTCCCGCTCAATGCCATGCTGAATAAGCAAGGCGCGCAGAGCCTGGATGAGGTGAATAAGACCGGCCTCCGCGCCCTCTCCCCTGCTGACTTTGAGGCGCTGGCCTATACGGGAGATGTGCTGATACTGGACACCCGCGCACCACAGGAGTTTGCCGCAGGCTTCGTGCCCGGCTCGATCAATATCGGTATAGACGGACAGTTTGCCCCGTGGGTAGGCGCGCTGATCCCTACGCTGGACCAGCCCATCCTGCTGGTAGCAGACGCGGGGCGCGAGGAGGAGGCCGTGATGCGCCTGGCACGTGTGGGCTATGACAATACGCTGGGCTACCTAAGTGGTGGCGTAGCAGCATGGCGCGATGCGGGCAAGGACGTAGACACGATAGAGAGTATCTCAGCGGCAGACTTTGCCGCGCAGCACTGGAGTAATAGTATCAATGTACTGGACATACGTCGTCCAGGCGAGTATGAGACCGGCCACCTGCCTCATGTGCCTAATAAACCGCTGGACTACATAGACGACTGGATGGGAACGATAGACAAGGACAAGAAATACTACATCCACTGCGCCGGTGGCTACCGGTCTATGATAGCTGCATCTATCTTCAAATCGCGCGGGGTGCAGAAAGTGATCAACATAGCAGGCGGCTATGGCGCTATCGCAAAGACGGACCTGCCAAAGGAAACAGGAGCTACAGTCACGGCTTGACCTCTCACCGATAGTTTAGCCGGTCAAAGCTGAATATCTCTGCGTCTTTATTGCCTCTGCCCGTGATAAGATCACGAAGGATCACCGCGCCTATCTGGCTAAAGGTAATGCCATTGCCGCCGTAGCCAAGCGAGTACAATACCTTTGAGTGCTTTTTCGCAGGGCCGATATACGGTAGTCCATCCGCCGTCTCACCAAAGGTACCCGCCCATGCGTAGTCCATGTGGAAATCGATATAAGGGAACTTCTTCTGAAAATCGCAGCACAGCTCCTGAGACTTGCGCCGTATCAGTACATCGCGCTTGTGACCGCTATGCCAGGTCTCATCCCTGCCTCCTATGATGATGCGGTCATCAGTAGTAGTGCGCAGATACAGGTATGGCTTGCCTGTATCCCATATCAGGCAGCGGTCGCGCCAGAGTTGCTCACGCGGTACGGGCTTGCTGATGATGGCATAGGTACTATGCAGGCGCGCCACATTGAGGTCCAGCCATTTTGTACCCTCATAGCCCGTGGCCATCACTACGTACTTTGCGCACAGCGCATAGCCGCGGTCTGTGGTCAGTGTCACCTCCCGCTGCGTCTCATGTATAGTGGTCACCTCTGCGTGATCATACACTTGCATACCGCGCACCGCACACCACTGTAGTATCTTTTGCGTGAGCAGGTAGGCATCTGTCTCGGCAGCCTGTGCAGAGTAGATAGCTGCAGCATTGTCCAGGCCCCATCGTTCTTTTACATCATCAGCACTGAGCCACTGCGCCCTGATACCTATCTCACGCCGCAGCTGATACTCATGCGCCAGGTCCTCTACATCTTTCTTCAGCGCAGCCAGCAGCAGGCTCTTCCGTTTATGAAAGACCTTAGTGGCACCCACGGCTTTATGCACTTTATCCAGTTGATCTATGCTATCATGGCACAGCAGGTAGCTGCGCTCTGCATGATACGGGCCCACTTTATCTATCAGCTCGCGGAGCGGCGTGTCTATTTCATATTGCAGGAGCGCCGTCGTCGCAGCCGTGCTATCAGAGGCAGGCCGCGACTTAGAGATCGCCACCACCCGGCAGCCCGCCTTGACCAACTCATAGGCCGCCAGCGCCCCTGTGATA
>JAFDYP010000572.1 GCA_018267355.1 Bacteroidota bacterium | reverse complement strand
CTAGCCAATGGATTATTCTGCAAAGTGCTCAATCTCGTACCAAGGCATACAGAGATCGTTGCCCGAATATTAGGGGCAGACTATGCACGCCCACTCACTATAGCTATAGGCTGCTCGGAGATACTCATGATGGTATGGGTGCTAAGTGGCATCAGGGCGCGCTGGTGCGCCATAGTGCAAGCTGTGATCATCGCTACGATGAATATAATAGAGTACACGCTCGTGCCTGACCTGCTGCTGTGGGGCCACCTGAATATTGTATTTGCTTTCGCTTTTATCGCCGTAATATTGTACAACGAATTTGTACTGAACCGGCGTGAAAGCTAAAACATACTCCTATGCTGCGCTTCCTGCAGAATCACCCTTTTGCTGTAGAGGCATTCTTTGAACGGTCTCTGGTGCTCACTTTTGCGGTACCCAAAGAGGAACTGCAGCCGCTGTTGCCAGAGTGCCTCACACCCGATACGCTGCATGACCGATGGGGATTTGTGGCGGTGGCGATGGTACAGACCAAAGGATTGCGACCCAAGGGCTTCCCCGCATTCATGGGCAATGATTTCTTCCTGACCGGCTATCGTATTTTTGCACGGTTCACTAATAGTGAGGGAAAGAAATACCGTGGTCTCTATATCCTGGGGTCTGAAACAGATAAGCTGAAGATGAAGGTCATGGGCAATATCTTTACGCACTATCACTATACTACCTCTGCACTCGTACAAATAATAGAAGGCGACCGCATCATCACTACCTCTGCGTCTGATGGACTGCGGATAGAGGTCGAACGCGGTGATGATAAAACTGCCCTACCGGTAGGCTCTCCCTTTCAGGACTGGCAGGAGGCGCGGAAATATGCGGGGCCTTTGCCGTTTACTTTCACGTATGATGCATCGCGCAGAGAGGTGCTGATCATAGAGGGGGTACGGCACCATTGGCGGCCTGAGGCAGTACGCGCGTTAGATCACAAAATACCATTCATAGAAAAGCTGCCGATCAGCCAGCCGCTACTGGCCAATGCCTTTCTGATAGAGCAGGTGCCCTACTACTGGAAAAAAGGCCGGATAGAAAAATGGCAACCATGAGAAAGCCGCTACAGGGTGTCACTAATATCGTCCGGTTCAACTGGCCATTTTACGCGCTGACAGCCACCGCACTGGCAGGTGCAGGTTTGGTTAGCATATTCAGCGAAGGACCCTGGAGATTTTGGGCATCTATCCTGACTATATGTGTCGCCGTTCCGGTAATGGTGTCACTAATGGTATCCGCCTACGTGTACGACCTGTCGGGTCTATATGACTTTCACTGGCTGGATGACATACTTCTAAAAAAGGATGGCTCCTTTGCGAATATCAATGCAGGCTTTGATGAGACCACCTCAATCCTGAGACTGCGATATCCCTCTGCGCATGTAGTATCGTATGACTTCTATGACCCAACACACCATACGGAGCCATCTATACACAGGGCGAGACTGGCATACCCTGCCGCACCTGATGCGATCACCATTACTACTGCTCATATCCCCGCGCAGGCCAATAGCCTGGATGCTATCTTTCTTCTGTTTGCAGCGCATGAGATCAGGGATGCAGGTGAGCGGGAGCGCTTCTTTGGCGAATGCCACCGCGTACTGCGGCCCGGCGGACAGGTGATAGTCCTCGAGCACCTGAGAGATCCTGCAAATTTTGCAGCTTATAATGTCGGCTTCTTTCATTTCCTGCCGCTACGCTCCTGGCTATCGGCGTTTCAGGTCACCGGCTTTACACTTACCAGGCAGCAACGTATCAATCCTTTCGTCTCTGTTTTTAAACTCATGAAAAATGGAAATACACTTTAAGATCATCGGATACCTGCTGGTAGCGCTGGCGCTTCTGCACGTGGGCTTCCCGCGCCGCTTTGAGTGGGAGAGCGAGTTGAAGCCTCTCAGTCTGCTCAACAGGCAGATGATGTATGTACATACCTTTTTCGTAGCGCTGGTGGTCCTGCTCATGGGGCTGCTATGCATCACCTCAGCCACCGAGCTCAATGATACTACTCTCGGTCACCGCGTCACTCTGGCTATGGGTATCTTCTGGGGGCTGCGGCTGGTGATACAATTCTTTGGCTACTCATCAGAACTTTGGCGGGGCAAAAGATTTGAAACCATTGTACATATTGTCTTTTCGCTGCTGTGGGCGTACCTGACAGGCATCTTTCTATACAGCTACTGGCTTTCGCTCCATTCCGGCGCCTGAGTGCCGCATATTTTGAAACCGCCATTTATTTAGCACTTTTGCCGCCTGATGATCAATCATGACAATATACACGCCCTGCGCATGCTGCTCAGCACACCACGCCGGTGCGTGATCGTGACGCACCCGCGCCCCGATGCGGATGCACTGGGCTCCAGCCTGGGCTGGAAGCGCTACCTGGAGCTGAAAGGCCATAGCGCCAGCTTCATCTCTCCTACGCACTATACCGCCAACCTGGCATGGATCAAGGGCACGGAGACGATACTCGACTTTGAAGATGAAAAGAACAACCGGGTAGCACGCCAGAAACTGGCAGAGGCCGAGGTGATCTTTGTCCTTGACTTTAATGTGCAGGCGCGCTCTGAGAAGGTAGCCGACCTGCTCATACAGAGCACTGCTGCCAAGGTAATGATAGACCACCACCAGCAGCCCGAAGGTTTTGCTGCGATCACTTTCTCCGATACTACCTATGCCGCTACGGCGGAGATGGTCTACGATGTGATCTGCGAGCTGGGAGACGAGAAGCTGATAGACGCTGTGATAGCCGAGGACCTCTATGCGGGCCTGGTAGCAGACACGGGTTTCTTCCAGCATAGCAATACGACACCTAACGTATTTAAGGTAGCCAGTGGCCTGATAGCGCGCGGCGCCTCTCCCGACTACGTGAGTGACAAGATCAACAACGTATTTGACGAGCGCAGGCTGCACTACTTTGGGTACGCATTACTGGAAAAGTTAAAAGTTGTAAACGATGGCCGCGTGGCCTACATTTCGATAGGGCAGAGTGAAGCCAGAAGGTTTAATTTGCAGCTGGGAGATAATGAAGGTTTGGTGAACTATGCCTTTAAAGTATCTACAGTGAAACTGTCTGTGCTTTTCTCTGAGGAGCGTGACAAGGTGAAGATCTCTTTCCGGTCAAAGGATGACATAGACGTCAATGCCTTTTCACGCAAATACTATGAAGGTGGCGGCCATCGCAATGCCTCAGGTGGCAAAAGCATGCTGAGCATGGAGGAGACGGAGAAGTTGTTTATAGAGCGATCTAAGGAACTCTTTCAATAAATAAAAAAAGTAACGACCATAAATGAAGCAAGTCAAACACACCCTGCCGATGCTGCTGATCGCGCTGACAGCTTTCTTCTCATCGTGCAATAACGACAAACCTGCTGACGATGCGCAGAAGGCTACGCCGGTAGATACCACGCCGGTAGCTCCGGCCCCGGTAGCTCAGGATGATGCCAACTGGCGCACCGAGGATGGCATCTACGCTGTCTTTACCAATGCGAAGGGGCAGATCATATGTAAACTGGAATACCAGAAAGCGCCGCTGACCGTGGCCAACTTTGTGACACTGGCAGAGGGTACTAATCCAAAGACAACCTTTAAAAAGGGTAAGCCATATTTCAATGGCCTGACATGGCACCGTGTGGAGCCTGACTTTGTGATACAGGGGGGCGATCCTGAGGGGACAGGTCGTGGCGGTCCGGGTTATGAGTTTATCAACGAGGTAGACCCTACGCTCACGCACAACCGCGCCGGCACACTGGCTATGGCCAACGCAGGCCCTAATACCAACGGCAGCCAGATCTACATCACCAAACAGCCTACACCGATGCTGGATGGCAAATACAATGTCTTCGGCTATGTAGTATCAGGCCTCAAGACTGTCAATGCGATAGCTATAGGCGACAAAATGGACACCGTATCCATCGTACGCGTGGGCAAAGACGCTCAGGCATGGGACGCAGTAGCTACTTTCAATAAAAAGATGGCTGAGTGCGCCAAGATCATAGAAGACCAGAAGAAAGAAAGAGAAGCAAAGATGCAGGCCGCTATCAAGCAGCACCAGGCGCAGGTGGCTCAAATGGCTGCTACCTACCCGCAGTGGGATGCCAAAGTAAAAGCTAAATATCCCGGCGCTAAGCGCACAGCCAGTGGACTCTACTATCTGATCACCACACCGGGCACCGGCCCTAAGGCTAAACCGGGACAGACGGTGGTAGCGCACTATACAGGTACCTTGTGGGATGGCAAAAAGTTTGACTCCTCTCTGGATCGTGGCAATCCGTTTGAGTTTGTACTCGGCGGGCACCAGGTGATAGATGGCTGGGACGAGGGCTTCGGCTACTTCCCGGTGGGATCAAAGGGCAAACTGATCATACCTTTCTACCTGGGCTATGGCGATCAGGGCTCACCGCCGGTGATACCCGCCCGTGCAGACCTTGTATTTGATGTGCAGATGATAGGGGTGAAATAGTAGTTAGTAGTTAGTATTGAGACAATGCAAGCTAACGCCAAAAACTGCTAAGACAAGAAAAGATAATCGGATAGCTT
>JAFDYP010000571.1 GCA_018267355.1 Bacteroidota bacterium | reverse complement strand
CAACGGTCCACGAATCAGAATCAGCTATTCGAGACTATTTTTCAGTTTGCTTATCTTCATATAGATCACCTCGGTTAGCAGCTGCACCTCATTGGCATAAGCTATTCCCATTTTCCACACTTCAAGCTTCTCAAACTTAAAAGCCATAGATTCTTTATTTCAAATTATAGGTCAAAAATTAGTTCTGATGTTGCTTATTCGTCGACTGTTGACCGTCGACTGTCGACAGCAATTGGCTACGCCAATTCGCCATAAGCCGGCAGCGTCAGAAACTCCACATACTCCTTCTCAGTGATCATCTGATAGAACATAGAGATCGCCTTGTCAAACTCACCTTTCTCATATGCCTCCTCTCCTACGTATTCTATTACCTTATTCACTTCAGACGGAAGTATCTCATCTATCAGGTCTACGGTCACCACACGTCCGTCCTCCAGCTTGCTACCATTCTTGATCCACTGCCATACTTGCGTACGAGAGATCTCTGCGGTAGCAGCATCTTCCATCAGGTTGTGGATAGCAGCGGCACCTACACCGCGCAGCCATGACTCTATATACAGGATACCTACATTGATATTCATGCGCAGGCCAGCCTCAGTGATCGTACCTGCAGGCAGCTCCAGCAGGTCTTGCTGTGTATAGACTTCACCTTCGCGCTTCTTGTCATAGTTATTTGGCGTGGGCATGTATTCGTTGAAGATATCCATCGCCAGCTTCACCAAGCCCGGGTGTGCTACCCAGGTACCATCGTGGCCGTTCTGCACCTCGCGCAGTTTATCTTGCTTCACGCGCTCCATGGCAGCGTTGTTGGCAGCTTCATCATTCTTGATAGGGATGAAGGCAGCCATACCGCCCATCGCATGTACGCGGCGCTTGTGGCAAGTCTGTATCACCAGCTTGGAGTAGTTGCTCATAAATGGCACTGCCATCGTCACCTGCGCGCGGTCTGGCAGCACGAAGCGGCTATCCAGGTTGCGGAATTTCTTGATGTATGAGAAGATATAATCCCAGCGGCCACAGTTCAGGCCAGCCATGTGCTCACGCAGCTCATAGATGATCTCATGCAGCTCAAAGGTAGCCGTGATGGTCTCGATCAGCACAGTCGCCTTGATCGTACCCTGTGGGATGCCCAGTTCATTTTGTGCGAAGACAAATACATCATTCCACAGGCGCGCCTCCAGGTGAGACTCCATCTTAGGCAGGTAGAAGTATGGACCGCTACCATTTGCCAATTGCTGCTTGGCATTAGTATAGAAGAACACGCCAAAGTCAAACAGCGACCCGCTCACGATCTCGCCATTCACCGTCACATGCTTCTCCGGCAGGTGCCAGCCGCGCGGGCGCACCAGCAGCGTAGCCACATTCTCATTCAGTTTATATTCTTTGCCTGCTTCATTCTTATAGGCGATGGTCTTGTTGATCGCATCGCGCAGGTTGATCTGGCCTTCTATACAGTTGCTCCAGGTAGGAGAGTTAGAGTCTTCAAAGTCTGCCATGAACATCTTCGCACCGGAGTTCAGCGCATTGATCACCATCTTGCGGTCTACAGGGCCTGTGATCTCCACACGGCGGTCCTGCAGGTCAGCAGGGATCGGCGCAGCCACCCAGTCACCCTCGCGGATCTCTTTGGTCTCCGGCAGGAAGTCCGGCAGGATGCCCTTGTCTATCTGCTTCTGGCGCTCCTCGCGGGCAGCCAGCAGCTCCAGGCGGCGGGCGTTAAACTTATTATGCAGCTTTACCACCAGCTCCATCGCTTCGCTAAACTGGCCGGCAAAGGCCTGAGGCACCTCGCCTTTTATCTCATATGCTTTTGCAGCAGTAGTTTCTGACATGACTTTGATTTGATGCGGCAAAGATGATAACCGTTTGCGAAAAAAACAAGCGAATTTTCGCTGAAAATGAATTTTCGCAAAAATTTCGCTACTTTTGTATCCACAGACCTCAGTCATCTGCCTTCGGCATCTCCCCTCTCCCAAGGAGAGGAAAGACCACATGATCATTTAGAGATTTTTGATCTACTGGACTAGCCTGACGGTTTAGGGTGATACAAAAAAAGGTACCCTTGCCTTCCCCTCTCCGAGGGAGAGGGGCCAGGGGTGAGGACAAAAACAAAAGGCTACCCCTGCCTCTCCATCGGGGACACGGTATGATGGACAACCTGACCGACGAAAATATCCGCATCATCTTTGGCCTCAAGGTCAAAAAACTGCGCAATGACCTGCACCTCTCCCTGCAGTCTCTATCGCAGCGCAGCGGCATATCCATCTCCTACCTCAATGAGATAGAGAACGGCAAGAAGTATCCCAAGACTGACAAGATCAACGAACTCTCCAAGGCCCTCGGCACCAGCTATGACCAGCTCGTATCGCTGAAGCTCAATAAGAATCTCGCCCCCGTAGGCCAGATACTCAACCTCGACCTGATCAATGACTTCCTTTTTGAGACATTTGGCATAGACAAGGCTACCGTGATGAATATGGTGGCCAACGAGCCCGTAAAGGTCTCCGCCTTTATCAATGCCCTCATCGAGATCTCGCGAAACTATAACCTGAAGCTCGAGCACTTTTTCTTCTCCTGCCTTCGCTCCTATCAGGAGCTGAATGACAACTACTTTGAGGACATAGAGGACGCCGTAGCAGATTTCATCCGCAGCAATAACTTCAACAATCACCCTGCGGTAAAAGTGCAGGCCTACGAGCAGGCATTACGCCAACTAGGCTATGAGGTACAGCAGACCGACTTTGCCGACTATCCCAAGCTAAAGAATCAGCGCTCCGTCACCCTCCGCAATGGCAAGACCACGCTGCTCTACAATAAGAAGCTGACCGACCAGCAGAAGGCCTTCCTCTATGGCCGCGAGATCGGCTTCACCTGGATGAAGATGGACAAGCGCCCCTACACCACGCCGTGGCTGAAGGTGGATTCGTTTGACCACGTGCTGAATAACTTCCGCGCGGCCTACTTCGCCCAGGCGCTTCATATCAATAAGGATAATCTGATCAAAGACCTCGAGCTGATCTTTGATGCACCGCGCTTTGCCCCAGGCGCCTTCATCGGCCTGCTGGATAAATACAATGCCTCTCCCGAGATGCTCCTCACGCGCATCACCAATGTGCTGCCGCGCTACTTTGGCATCAATGAGCTTTTCTTCATACGCTATAGCTCTAAGGAGCCGGAGAAGAACCTCAAGGAGATATCTAAAGAGCTGCATCTCTCCCGCCATACGGCCAACTTTGAGTACACGCAGACCGAGCAGAACTACCGCCGCTGGATCACCAAGAGCCTGCTCAAGTACACACTGGAGCACAAGCAGGCCTACGACACCAAGATAGAAGCCGTGATCTCTGAGAATGGCAACGGCAATCAATACCTGACCATCTCCATTCTCCGTCCCATGGAGGAGCTGAATAACAACAACAACTCCGTGACCATCGGCTTCGTACTCACCGACGCCGTGCGCAAAAAGATCCGCTTCCTCACAGACAAGAGCCTCGACATCGCCAAGCTAGGCGATATCAGCCGCAATGAATTCGAACCCGTAGCCGAGCTCCGCAAACAAAAAGAACTGCGCGAGAAAGAGGCGGAGCTGGAGCGATTGATGGCGAGCAGGGTGTGAAATCTTAATGGTATATTGTACTGATTTAGAACTATCTAAAGCACTTACGATATGAATTACGTCTATTTAGATTGGAATGTTTTTAATCAGATTGAAAAGAACTCAAGTGCATCTTTGAAGAATGATGTCTTT
>JAFDYP010000570.1 GCA_018267355.1 Bacteroidota bacterium | reverse complement strand
TGATCATAGCCTGCATGCTGTATGCCTCTGCCCTCAGTGCCTGGGATGATGCGGCCGTAAGGCTGCGGTGCAGCAGCCCGGGTTGCCTGCACATACCTTCCTCCATCTCGCTGAGTGATGGCTGCCACCCCTGCGAGTTATTCCACATCACATCCGGCTGTGATGTGGACTACTATCAGATAGCTATCTATGACCGCTACCAGTCCATGGTATACAGCAGCTATGACATAGAGCAGAGCTGGGACGGCAGTATGAACAGGTCCTATCTGCCAGTAGGCTGCTACAGCTACCAGATAGAGTACCGCATGAGTATAGATAGCCCGCTGGAGATACACCAGGGGACGGTACTTTTTCTGCACTAGTGGTAGAAAGCATCCTCTATATGATGGATATCTGTCCGGCCCCGGGCTGTGATGATGGAGATGATATCAAAGCGTGGTTCGGAGGTTATGCTATTCTCCAGTACATACTGCTCCATGGCCAGTTTGAGCTGCACCTGCTTCCGTGAGGAGACGGCATCTTCAGGATACCCAAAGGCATCCGATGTCCGTGTCTTCACCTCTGTGAATACGATCGTGTCACCTACCCGGGATATGATATCTACCTCTGACTTTTCAAACCGGTAATTACGGATCAGGATCGTGTGACCTTTACCGATCAGGTGCTGGGCTGCTATATCCTCGCCTCGCTTACCCAGGTCATTGTGAGAGGCCATAGCTAGGCTGATTTAGGCATGTCACGTACTGCCAGCGTGAGGCGGCTGATACACACCAGGTCTCCCTTTTCATTTGTGATCCTGATGTCCCATACATGGGTGGTCTTGCCCAGGTGGATAGGGCGGGCGATGCCTACCACATATCCTGATGTGACAGGGCGGAGATGGTTGGCATTGATCTCGAGGCCTACTACTATCTGTGTATGGATATCCACGCAAAAAGCACCACCTATACTGCCCAGTGTCTCTGCCAGCACGCATGATGCCCCTCCGTGAAGGATACCATATGGCTGCCTGGTCCGCTCGTCTACCGGCATGCGTCCCGCTATATAGTCATCTCCTACCTCAGTGATCTCTATACCCAGGTGGGTGCTCATATGCGCTACAGAATAATTATTGACCAGATCGGTATCAGGCTTTGTAGTCCAGATCATTTCCGTGTATTGTTGGTACAATAATAGATGTAATTTTCAAGATGGGCATAGCCCATAAATCGTAATTTAGCGAGCGTGGAATCCATCCTCTCCTTTCTGCATCAATACCTCGGTCCGGACCTCAAGGTGGCAGCTTTTGTGATCCTGAACCTGATCCTCATAGAGAGCCTCCTGTCAGTGGATAATGCCGCTGTACTGGCCACCATGGTGCGAGACCTGCCAATACAGCAGCGCAAGAAAGCGCTACGTATCGGCATTATATTAGCCTATATTTTCCGTGGCGCATGTCTTGTCTTCGCTACCATACTGATCAAGATCAACTGGCTGAAATTGGTAGGCGGAGCATATCTGCTCTACATTTTCATCAATTTCTTTTACAAGAAGCTGACCGGCAAGGCCGCCATAGAGGAGCCGCATATCACTAAGAAGCGCTTTAAATTCCTCACGCCATTTATGAGCACTGTGCTGATGGTAGAGGTGATGGACCTTACGTTCTCTATAGACAATGTCTTTGCTGCCGTAGCCTTCACCGACAATACGGTGCTGGTGTGTATCGGTGTTTTCATCGGTATCATAGCTATGCGCATCGTGGCTGGCTACTTTGTGAAGCTGATGGAGCACTTCCCTTTTTTGGATACTGTAGCCTTCGTCATTATTGGACTGCTGAGTGTAAAGCTGATCGCTTCTTTCTTTGTGCCGTATATGAGTCATGAACTGGCAGAGATCGTAGACGGTCATCATACAGACCTTTATTTCTCAATAGCAACTGTCTCTATATTTGCGCTGCCGATACTAGTGTCTCTACTATTCAACTTTCCTAAAAGGCACTAACCATTAATCTGCCTTAATATCTGCTCGTAAGCACGCTTGATCTCCCTGAATTTGCGATTGGCTTCCTCTGCGTCTACTTTATCTTTCCGCTTATCGGGGTGATAGCGGAGCACCATCTTGCGATAGGCTGCTTTGACCTTAGTGATTTCTATGGTCTCCTCCATCTCCAGTAGCGCAAATGGGTTATTGACCTTGCTATATAGCTGCCTCACAGCCTTGAGCTCCTCCAGAGAAATACCAAGGTAGCCAGATATCTTCTGAATAGTATTGTGCTCTTTGGCCGTCACAAAGTCATCAGCCGAAGCGATATTATAGAGCAGCTTGATGATCTCGATGTGGCTAGCATGCGTGGAGAGTGCCTTCAGCTGCTCGCAGGCCATACGGGTAAATGCCTGCGGCCCTACAAAGACATGATCACTCACCTGCTTGCGGCGCTTGATGCCCGTCTTGCCAAAGTTGCGCTCTAGAAACTTAAAGAGCATTGTTTCCGTCTCGTCAGAGGCGTTTCCATTGAGGCGCATGACCTCTGTAGCGAGCACGATCACCGCATGCTCCATATCGGCCCTGGCGGCCAGCTTGCGCTGCTGCTGAGGGCCGGAGTCTTCTGTGACCTCCTCACCAGATACGATCTGATGGATCGAATCACGCAGTACATCAAAGAAGCTTTTGCCGGCCATTATAGTGCGTGTCTTATTCTCCTGCGAGTTTGAGGATATGATCGTACTCGTCCTTTTTGACAGACTGTACGGAGAGGCGGCTCAGGCGCAGCAGGTCCATATTGGCCAGCTTCTTATCCTGCTTGATCTGTGGCAGTGTGACGGGTATCTTAAATTTCTTCATAAACTGCACATCTACGACTACCCATGCCGGCTCCTCTGTAGTAGGGTCCTGATAGGATTCCTTCACTACTTTGGCCAGGCCTACTACCGCAGGGTCTGTCACCGAGTGATAGAAAAGGCAGATATCTCCCTTCTTCATGGCCTGCATATTGTTGCGGGCGGCATAGTTGCGCACACCGCTCCAGAAGGTCTGCTTCTCAGCTTTGAGATTGTCTATAGAGTACGTAGAAGGTTCAGACTTTATGAGCCAATAGTTCATACGGTTTGCGTTTTGAGGTTGATCATATTAGCACTCATTTGCTGGTACTCTTTGATACCCTGCGCGAGGCACTCCATAGCTGCTGTCAGGTCATTGCCATTCAGCACATAGGCCAGGCGCACTTCGTTGCGACCGGAGCCTTTGGTAGAATAGAAGCCAGACGCTGGTGCCATCATGACCGTAGCGCCATTATAGGAGAAAGACTCCAGCATCCACTGGCAGAAGGCATCTGCATCATCTACCGGCAACTGTGCTACTGCGTAGAAAGCGCCACCCGGAGTTGGGCATTTGACTCCCGGAATATTATTGAGCAGTGATACCATCAGGTCACGGCGGGATTGGTATTCCTGCTTCACGCCATCATAGTAGTCCTGACCGAGATCAAAGAGGCTCTCCCCTGCTATCTGGCCGAGAGACGGCGGACTGAGACGCGCCTGCGCAAACTTCATAGCGGCAGCAAGGATATCCTGATTGCGTGTCACGAGCGCACCGATGCGTGCACCACAGGCGCTGAAGCGCTTGGAGATAGAGTCTATCACCACTACATTATTGTCGAGGCCCTCCAGATTGAGCGCAGAGAAATGCTTCTCATCTCCGTATACAAACTCGCGGTACACTTCATCTACGAAGAGATAGAGATCGTACTTCAGTGCCAGGCCTCGGAGTACCTCCAGCTCCTCGCGGCTGTAAAGGTAGCCTGTCGGATTGTTAGGATTGCAGATGAGGATTGCCTTGGTCTTATCTGTGATGAGTTTTTCAAAGTCAGCTATCGGCGGCAGTGCAAAACCATTCTCTATCGAACATGATATTGGCTTGACTGTGATATGGCTGGTGGTAGCGAAGCTGATATAGTTGGCATACATCGGCTCGGGGATGATGACTTCTTCACCTTCATTAATGCAGCTCATCATGGTAAAGAGCAAAGCCTCAGAGCCGCCGTTGGTTATGATAAAGTTAGATGGATCTACCTTTATACCGAGCCTGTTGTAGTACTCAGAGAATTTCTCTCTGTAGCTGGCAAAGCCATTGCTAGGACAATACTCCAGCACCTTCATATCGAGGTGAGCGAGCTTATCCCAAAATTGCCTTGGGGTCTCCAGGTCCGGTTGTCCTATATTGAGGTGGTAAACTTTCGTTCCTTTTTTCTTCGCCCCGTCTGCGTATGGCACCAGTTTGCGGATAGGAGATGCGGGCATCTGCTGGCCCTTGATAGATATAGATGGCATAGCGCTTTTTTAGCAAAACGAAGGTCGGTAAAAAAGTGGCAAGTAGCAAGAACCGGCATAAAGCAAAACCGGCAATACAAAGACTGTATTGCCGGCAGCTAACTTCCGAAACCCGAAGTCTAATTAGTTATTGGTCTTCAGCATAGATGGCCTCGCCAGGGGGATGCTCTTGTCCTGTTCTGGCTTGATCACCTCACCGCGGATAGTCACCACCTTAGTACCATCACCGGTATTGGACTCTACGGTAATGGTCTTGGTGAAAGCTCCCGGGCGGCCGGATGTATTATAAGTGGCTGAGATCACAGACTCTTTGCCCGGCAGGATAGGCTCCTTAGGCCAGGTAGGTACGGTGCAGCCGCATGAGGCGTGTACATTAGACAGGATCAGTGGCTCCTTGCCTTCGTTCTTAAATTTGAAATCATGAGTCACCTGAGGTCCTTCTATCACTGTACCGAAATCGTAAGACTCCTCAGTGAATTTGATCTTGGGGGCGTTTGGATTCACTGGCTTCGCCGCCTTAGGATCCGGCTCTACGGTAGCAGCCTTTTGAGCTGACACGGAAAAGCTTAACACTATTATTGCGCTTACAAAAAGGAACATTTTTTTCATGACCATACGAGATTTAATGTCGGTAAAATTATATTTCTGGACGGTATTTTTCAAATACCTTTAGCCGGGACCTATTTCGTTTAACATTTATAAAGACTGATGACTATGAAAAACACTAGCCGGGACATCCTGCTGGGCCTGACAGTAGGCGATGCACTGGGAGTACCTTATGAATTTCTGCGAAGGGAGCGAATGGACGTATATCCCGCTACAGATATGACAGGATATGGTGCTCATCACCAGCCTGCGGGCACCTGGTCTGATGATAGCTCTCTGGCACTGTGTCTGGCAGAGATGCTCACAGGCGATTATGATCTGCGCAATCTGGCCAATCGGTTTATAAACTGGTACGACTATGCCTACTGGAGTGCGCATGGACATGTATTTGACGTAGGGATAGCTACCAGTGGTGCGATACACTCTTTGAAATCTGTCACTGATCCTACGCTGGCGGGCGGCCGTGATGAATATTCTAATGGCAATGGCTCGTTAATGCGTATCCTCCCTCTGCTGCCTTATATAAAAGATAAAGGGACTCAGGAGCGTTTTGAGATAGTGAGAGCTGTATCGAGCCTGACGCATGCACACATCAGATCAGTATTGGCTTGCTTTATCTATATGGAATACGCTATTGAAATAGCAAAAGGCACAGACAAACTGGAGGCACTCTCCAAGATCCGCAAAGTGATCCCGGATATATGCGTGAAAAACAACGTGAACAATACAGAACTATATAAATATCACAAAGTCCTTGCGCTGAAAGTAGAAGACTATGACGTTGCTCCTATAGAAAATGAAGGACGGGCCAACATATCAGGGTCAGGGTATGTCCTGAGCACATTGGAAGCCGCTATATGGTGCTTGATAACTACCGCGGACTATGAAAGTTGCGTACTGACAGCAGTCAATCTCGGAGAAGATACCGATACGACCGCCTGCGTGGCAGGAGGACTGGCAGGACTACTCTATGGCTATCAGAGTATACCCAAGAAATGGTTAGAAGTATTGGCGCGCAGAGCAGATATCGAGGCCCTGGCAGACAAACTGCAAAACAAGTATTACGGCCGCTAAATATCGCCCAGTACCGGGCGCAGCAGCACCTCTTCTACTACCGTTGTCTTAGACAGATGATAGATATCCCACACAGTCTGTGCGATATCTTCGGCCTTCATAAATCGCGACTCTTCTATTCCGGCCCCTGACCATGAATCTGTAAAGGTAGCGCCGGGAAGCAATGAGGTTACTTTCACAGCATGCGGTTTGAGTTCTTCGCGCAGCGCTTTAGACAGCCCAAGTAGTGCAAATTTTGAGATACTGTAAGAGCCGCCATTAGGATAAGCATTGATAGATGCTACGGAGCACATATTAAAGATGTGAGCCCGGCCATAGCAGATCATGCCCTGCACAAAATGTCGGGTCATATGATATGCACTATAGAGATTAGTATCGATCAGTTTCTCCAGCGTGCCCTCTTCTTCATTGATCACCTGGCCGGGCAGAAATACGCCCGCATTATTGACAAGAATGTGTACATGGTCCCAGGCAGCCTGGATATCGGCAGCAAACGCTGCTATCTGAGCTTTATCAGACATATCACAGCTGCGGAATACGTGCGGCTGGCCAGGTGCGAGGGCTGCAACCTCTGCCTCCAGTGTTTTAATATCCTTCTCACCTCTGGCACAGGCTGCTACAGCGTAGCCGTTTTTAGCAAAATGCAGGGCTATGGCTCTGCCTATTCCTTTGGATGCGCCGGTGATGATGATGTTTTTCAATGCACAGTATTTAGTAGTTAGTATTAAGTATTCAGATAAATGCCGCTACTGATTTACACTTTAAATTTTGAATCTTGGTTCTTGTATCTATACCAGATTTACCTCGGGGTTGATCTCTACTCCAAATATATCCATTACGGACTGACGGATATCCATAGCGAGCTGATAGACCTCGTGGCCTGTCGCGCCGCCGTAGTTCACAAGGACGAGTGCCTGCCTGGCATGCGAGCCAGTATTGCCTACACGTTTACCCTTCCAGCCGCACTGCTCAATGAGCCAGCCTGCGGGTAGCTTCACATCACCTGAGGCCTGGGGATAGTTTGGCATCAGCGGGTACTGCGCGATCAGCTCGCTGCATTTCTCAAAGGAGACGGTCGGATTTTTGAAAAAACTTCCTGCATTGCCCAGTATAGCAGGGTCAGGCAGTTTAGAAGAGCGTATTTTGATCACAGCCTCACTCACAGCCTTGATATTGAGATCAAAGACTTTCATCTCGTCCAATGTGGCTTTGATATCGCCGTAGCTAATGTTGAAGCGAGGCTCTTTGTTGAGTCGGAAATGTACTGCCGTAATGATGAACTGGTCCTTAAGTTTATTTTT
>JAFDYP010000056.1 GCA_018267355.1 Bacteroidota bacterium | reverse complement strand
CAAAGAAGTACCCTCACTCAAAGAACTGAACAAGCTGGTGATAGACCGCGCGCCCTTCACAGAGATGTATGACCTCGGCGAGCGCAATCAATACCCCGACCTCACCGGCGGCATCAATACGATCATCAAAGGCGGCAGGCTGACCGAGTATAGAAAGCTGCTATGAGTCGTTAGTTGTTTTTGCCACGCGAAAACGAACTAACAATAACTGCTGCAAAGCGGTAGGTTAGTTGCTGTCTCATTCATCACTCCATCGTAGCCACATGCATCTGACCGATCGAGCGTAGATCGTAAAATCATGTACATATTTCCGTTGCAAAACTTTATTTCCAAGTAGCTTTGCTGCATAAGCATATGCCATGTCCGACTTCCGGTTAAAGGTTTTCTATACTGTAGCACAGCGGCTCAGTTTCACCAAAGCTGCACAGGAGCTATACCTCTCACAACCCGCCGTGACGCGACATATCCGCGAGCTGGAGCAGCAGTACCAGACCTCGCTCCTGGACAGGAGCGGCAGCCGCGTGAGCCTCACACCTGCCGGGCAGTCTCTGCTGGCCTACACTACACGTATCATGGAGCTGTATAGCGAGGCGGCCTTTGAGATCAGTGCGCTGCAGCACCAGGCCTCCGGCACACTGACCATAGGTGCCAGTACCACCTTTGCACAGTATATACTGCCGCAGATGCTGGCCAGATTTCGCACGCGCTACCGCAATGTGAAAGTGAGCGTCTACGCAGAAAACACCGAACACATAGAGCAGGCCCTGCAGGGCAAAAAGATAGATATAGGCATCATAGAGGGCAAGACGAAGAACAAGGCGTTTCGCTACACCCCGCTCATACGGGATGAGATCGTACTCGTGGCCGCCAGCAGGAATAAGCTGGCAAAGAAAGGCACGCTGCGACTGATAGACCTGCATACCGTACCCCTCGTGCTGCGCGAACCCGGCTCAGGCAGCCTGGAGGTCGTAACCCACGCCCTGCGCAAAGCCGGACTGCGTCTCTCCGCGCTGCAGACACCGGTGCGCATGAATAGCTCAGAAGGGATCAAATCCTACCTGCTGCAGTCAGACGCCATGGCTTTTCTATCCATACACGCTGTGCTCCGCGAGCTGGAGCGGGACGAGCTGACCGTAGTAGATGTCAAAGGGCTGAACATTGATCGACAGTTTCACCTGATACATCCACATGGTGGGCCCGATAGGCTGGCTGGATTGTTCCAGCAATTTGTATTGGGGTATAACTTCAGATTATAGCAGATAGGTATTTGTGATTGGTTTGGTAATGCCATGTAATGCAGCTTTGCGACAGCAAAAACATATCACATGGACACCGGCCAGGCATCAGATGACGACAAGGACACAGGGCTTTACCCTACGTTTTTCGGACTTAGTATCAGGCAGCTTATCATGCTGCTGATCGCTATCCTGTGCCTCACGCCGCTGGTATCACCACCGCTGGCGCTGCTAATGGGCATAGGCGCCGCACAGATACCCGGCAGGTCCATACCACACCTTCATAAAGTATCGCAGATACTACTGAAAGTCTCTGTGGTCGGCCTCGGCTTTGGCATCAATATCTACACTGCGCTCGAGGCGGGCATGAAGGGCGTGGGCTACACAGTGCTCTCGATCTGTGCTACGCTGGTGCTGGGCTACCTGCTGGGTCGCGTGCTGCATATAGAGCGCAGAGCTGCATGGCTCATCTCTGTCGGCACTGCCATCTGTGGCGGGAGCGCTATAGCCGCTGTGTCGCCTGTGATAGGGGCAGACGAGGATGAGACAGCGCTGAGCCTTGGCGTGATCTTTATATTAAATAGCCTGGCGTTATTGCTCTTTCCCGCTATCGGTCACTACCTGGGTATGACGCAGGAACAGTTTGGGCTGTGGGCGGCGATAGCGATACATGATACCAGCTCAGTAGTGGGCGCTGCCGCGAAGTATGGTGACACCGCCCTCCGTATAGCCACTACAGTGAAACTGGCACGTGCGCTCTGGATCATCCCTGTCGCCTTTCTTAGCTCGTATCTCTTCCGCAGGCCGGGTGCAAAGATCGCTGTACCGTGGTTTATCCTCTTCTTCTGCATTGCCATGCTGCTAAATACTTTCGTGCCGGTGGTGCGGATAGCAGGCCCCGTGCTCACGCTGGCTGCCCGCGCAGGACTGACGCTGACGCTCTACCTGATAGGCTGCGGACTGCCGCTACAGGTGCTGCGCGGCATCGGTGTGAGGCCACTGCTGCAGGGCGTGGCCCTCTGGATAGTGATCTCTGTGGCCACGCTGATGATGGTTCGGTAGCGATGATCAGATGGCTATGCATGGCAAAAGAGAAGGAGCGCCCATGTTGTTGTTCGTTGTTTTGCCATAGAAAAAACAAACGAACAACGTCCCCCCTACTTCTCATACAGCGCCAGCTGCATGTCGCCGGGTATGCGCAGCATGGCTACGAGCCTTTGCCGGCAGTGCGGGC
This sequence comes from Bacteroidota bacterium, assembly GCA_018267355.1. Taxonomy (GTDB): domain Bacteria; phylum Bacteroidota; class Bacteroidia; order Chitinophagales; family LD1; genus UBA1941. The sequence continues at coordinate 1,640 of JAFDYP010000056.1, read as the reverse complement.
AGAGCCACTTCTGCTCGTGATAGAGCGTAGCGATGGTGCCTTTGGCATCGTTCATCAGGCACTTGTCATCGTGGCTGCAGTGTGGCAGGCCACAGTTGTGGCCTATCTCGTGCAGCACCACATTGGTCACAAACTCCTGCATCTTGCCTTTAAATTTGCGCAAGCGGAAATCAGATACGATGCACTGATCACCGGGGCACCTGCCCAGCCCAAAGATGCCCCACTGAGAGATGTCGTTTTTTCGCGTGAAGATATCGCAGGTAGTCAGGCCGAGAATCTTGTGGCCCTGCGCGCGCCGTAAGCTACTCAGGCAGTGCAATAGTATATCTGCACTGTAGCGGCCACTCGCAGCACGGGCAGTATCATAGATGCGCATGGATGGCAGCACTACTACCGGCACGTGGTAGAACGCGCGCAACTCAGCCGCATCATGCGCCGCCCACTGCGCCGATGCGGGATAGAAGGGCTGTATAAAAAGCGTATCAGCCGCTACTACTGCTACAGGTGATGTATGCTGATGCTCACCATAGCAGCAAGAGCCAAGGCAAAATGAGATGATCAGGAGAGTGAATGAGAGGATGGCTTTCAGGATGGTTGTTTTGTTTGAAACGCTACCACTGCTTTTTCATTGCCTTCATCAGTAATGGTTATCTTATCATGCAAAAAGAATGAACAGTAACTACTTCAGCAATACAGCCAATCGTTTCTTGAGTTCTTCGCCACGAGGGGAGCGCGCAACTATTACGCCATCGCATATCAGGTAGCTGGTGGGGATGGACTGGATACCGTATTTCTTTGCAGCGGCGCTATTCCAGCCTTTCAGGTCGGAGACGTGAGCTGTCCATGTCAGGCTATCCTTGGCTATAGCGGCGAGCCAGCTTTTCTTAGTGTCATCCAGAGAGACCGAGTATATCTCAAAGCCTTTATCCTTGTACTCCCTATAGGCAGCTACGACGTGCGGGTTTTCCCGGCGGCAGGGACCACACCAGCTGGCCCAGAAGTCCAGCAGTACGACCTTGTGCTTTTTGACTACTGACGACAGCATCACCTTGTGCCCATTCACATCCGGCAGCACGATATCCGTCATCACCTGCCCGCTGTCAAACTTCATGGCAAAGTTGATCTTCTTTAGCAGCAGCCGGCCAGGCAGGGTATTTTTGCCCGCAGGGTCCAGCATATCATATGCCGCCCGTGCCGTTTTGGGATCAGTGCTATAGCGGTGCGGGTCCAGTGCCAGCTCTGCGGAGATCTCAGATGCAGGATGCGCCTTGATATAGCCCTCGCGGTAGGCGGTTTGTTCTTTCCGCACAGTGTCGTTGTGCGCCTTCATAAGGGCCAGTGCGGCAGAGTCGCCTTTGCCCCATTTGTACTGCTTATTCCAGCTTTCCATTCTGTTATCTATACCGCGCCACTCATTTTGCATGGCTGAGCCATTCACCGTCGCCGTCTCCAGAGCATCTGCGCTGCCCGTGATGGTGGTCGTGCCACTATCCAGCCATATGCGTGTAGATGAGTAGATATACTTATGCAGTGTATCCTTGGGCTCCAGTTGATAGGTCAGGGTGTAGAGGCGGGGTCCCTGCTCGTGAGTAGTCACCGTAAACTGCCCGTCCTTTACCTTCACCTTATAGCTATGTGGT
>JAFDYP010000569.1 GCA_018267355.1 Bacteroidota bacterium | reverse complement strand
GGATGGAGAAAAAGTTTGTACCGCAAGAGGGTGCCGCAGGCTGGCAGATGAGCAATGCTCCCGTCATGAATATGGCAGCACACAAAGCGTCACTCGAGCTGTTTGAAAAAGCAGGCATCAAAAACCTACGCAAAAAGAGTGTGCAGCTGACGGCTTACCTCGAGTATTTACTCCAGCCAACTGCCACCAGTCCCGGGTCACCTATCACTATCATCACACCATCTGACCCCAAAGCCCGCGGCTGCCAACTCTCGCTACAGACCAAGGCCAACGGCAAAAAGATATTCGACAAACTGACCAAAGCAGGCATCATAGCAGACTGGCGCGAGCCCGACGTGATCCGCATAGCACCCGTGCCTCTTTATAATTCTTATGAAGATGTCTGGCACTTCGCAGACATCTTCAGTAATGCAGTAAAGGAATTGAAATGAAAAAAGCACTCATTGGCGAAAGCAAATAAAAGGATTGATTTGCGAGCGATAGCGAAGCAATCTTCAAATTAAGAAGGCTGTTTAAGTCTAAGAGAGTTTGAAGAATTTGTATTAAAGTCTCCTCTTTGGGGAGATTTAGAGGGGCTATCTACTTCTTCACAGGCACATTGATCGCTATCTCTACGTCGTCTTTGACAGCCGCAGATGATTTGCCTACATTAAAGTCGAGGCGGTTGAGCTTCAGTGTCCCCGTGAAGCTGCCACTATTGCCGTCGCCTACGTAGATAAAAGGTATCTGTTCTTTCTTAGACACACCCTTCATGGTCAGTGTGCCATCCACCAGGTAGCCCGTAGCCGTCTTGGTGATACTCGTAGACTTAAATGCGATCAGGGGATACTTGGCTATATCAAACCAGACTTCCTCCTCTTTGATGTCTTTGTCTCGTTTGTCTATGCCGGTCTTGATCGTAGAGAGGTCCAGCGTCACATCCATGCGGCTGTTCTTCACATCTGCCGGGTCAAACATGATGGTGCCCTTCAGGCCGCCCACGCTGCCGTCTACAGTGCCGAGCATACTCTTGATCTTGAAGGTCACAGCGCTGTTGTCAGCGATCTTCCAGTTTTGGACTACTACAAATGACATAGCGAGGAAAGCTATGACGATGACCGAGATGATAAAGTGCCTGACCATGTTGTCAATTTTAAACGGTGAACAATACAGGACTAACGACTGACCTTGAGAATGGTAGCGCTACTGCCTGCTACCTTCCAGTTCTGAACCACTACAAAGGACATAGCGAGGAAAGCTATGACGATGACGGAGATGACAAATTGCCTGACCATGGTGTCAATTTTTAAAGTGAACGATACAGGACTAACGATGTTGTCAGAGAATCTGGGGATTCGGTAGACTAGGACAATAACAAGGTCTAAGACTTAAAAAAACTAAATAGGGACGTGGGGTTTCCTATCAAAGATAACATACCGGATGGAAAAACAAACATCCGTCATATGAAGAAATTATGAAAAAATCAGCTTTTCGGCCAATATTTAGCCAACGAGTTGTTTCCTAACGATCTCTATGATGTCATTCACGCGGTCCAGATCACCGGCCTGCACGTAGATGCGCAGCACAGGTTCGGTACCAGACGGCCGGATCATCACCACTTCGTCATTGGCAAAGTGGAACTTGTAGCCGTCTATATCCTCTACCCGCTGTACCTGCAGTGGACCAAACGATTGGTAGGCACCGGCCTTGCAGTCGGCTATGATCTGTTGCTTTTGTTCTTCCTTCAGATGGAGGTCCAGACGATTGTAGGCAAATGGCCCTACTATGGCGTAGATCTCGTCTATGAGGTCATCTACAGAGAGGCCATTGGCAGAGAGGTAGTCTATCAGCACGAGGCCATCCCAGATACCGTCGCGCTCAGGTATGTGGCCTTTCACAGCTATGCCGCCGCTTTCCTCGCCGCCTACGAGTACATCCTCCGTGATCATCTTCTCGCAGATGTACTTGAAGCCGATCTTGGTCACCTCTACCTCTATACCAAAGTGCTCGCATAGCTTCTTCACTTTATCAGATACCGAGAAGGCGATCACTACCTTGCCGCGCAGCTCGCGGTACTCATGCAGTACATAGATCAGCATGAGGATGATATGGTGCGCATCTATAAAGCGGCCTTTAGCGTCGAAGAGGCCGATGCGGTCAGCATCGCCATCTGTACAGAGGCCAAAGTCGATGTGCTTCATCTGCTTGATATAGTTGGCAAACTCGGTCAGGTTTTTGGCTATCGGCTCCGGCGCCTGCCCGTGGAATGACGGGTTATATTCGCAGTGTATCACATCTGCCTGCGGCAGGATACGCGGCAGGATACTCTGGCCCGCACCGTACATGGCATCATACCCTACTATGAAACCCGAGTCATTGATCGCCTCCAGGTCAAAGTGTTCCTTTACATGATCAAAGTAGATATTCTCGAGATCTACCAGCTCTACCTTGCCCTCGGCCACGAGCTCGTCTACGGTCTTCTCCTTGATCTCGTATACTTCAGGAATCATGGCTTCGATCTCTTCTATGTGCTTTACGATCAGCGGGCCGCCATGCTTGGCCTTCAGTTTGTAGCCATTATAGGCAGGGGGATTGTGAGAGGCGGTGATGATCACGCCCAGCTCGCAGCCCAGCTTCTGAGCACCCAGGGAGACCATAGGAGTAGATACAAAGTGCTGGTCAAAGTACACCTTGATACCCGCCTCCACAAATACATTGATAGCAGTCTGACAGAAAAGATACCCGCCAAAGCGGCAGTCATAGCCGAGCACTACAGAGGCACTAGGATCTGTCTTTAGCATCCAGTCGGCTGTAGCCTTTGCTACGCGGGCTACGTTGCCATTAGTAAAATCATTTGCGATGATACCTCTCCATCCGTCGGTTCCAAATTTTATCTTAGTTGCCATATCTTAGTACTTAGTGTGAGGGGCAAATATAAACGAAAAGCCCACTTGCCCATATGATCTGATGACACCCGACCTACGCATCCTGAGGACCGACTCCTCGCACCCTGACTTCCGCACGCTGGTAGCAGCACTGGACCGCGACCTGGCCATCAGAGACGGTGATGATCACGCCTTCTACGCACAGTACAATGGCATCACGATGATCCGCCACGCAGTAGTGGCCTACCTCGGAGCAGAGCCCGTAGGCTGCGGCGCATTCAAGGAGTATGAGCACGGAGTAGCAGAAGTCAAGCGGATGTATGTACCACTGGCCCTCCGCGGCCGTGGCATAGCCGGTATCGTACTACAGGCAGTAGAGCAGTGGGCCGCCGAAGAGGGCTACCATACCTGCATATTAGAAACAGGCATCAAACAGCCAGAGGCTATAAGGCTCTATGAGAAAAGTGGCTACATCCGCATACCTAACTACGGACAATATGCGGGAGTGGACAATAGCGTTTGTTTTGAGAAGGTACTCGTATGATGTATCGGGCGTCATGTTTAGTATTACTTTTCCGGCCTTGCGCAGTTTACCGTTAAGAAACAACTGCATCGCATGGCAAGGTTGGCGGTCACTGTTTGAGCCATCTCGCAGTATCATGAAGGTGCGATAAACCGATGTTTCCCTTAGCTACAATAGTAGATGGCGAGTTTGACCGGCAGCGGGTGGGTGCAGTTGTTTTAGGTAAAGTGCGCAGAGCCTTGATCTTTTGTTTCTTTTGGATCAAGCCAAAAGAAAGGCAGCGATAAAGTATGTCCAATCCCGCGACCAATCCACACCGCCTGTGAACACCTCTCACGGTCACTTCACACTACCTTACTTAAATTGCACAACACATGTCACTGCTGCTAAAAGATACATACCGTCATAAAGGACTGCGGAAAGAACTCGTCACCCTCCTCGCCAAAAAGGGCATCACGGATAAGCGCGTGCTCGATGCCATAGAGCGTGTGCCGCGTCATCTTTTCCTGGGCAATGACAATATCTTTGACGTGAAAGCCTATGAGGATATTGCCTTCCCGATAGGAGAGGGGCAGACCATCTCGCAGCCCTATACGGTGGCCTATCAGTCACAGCTGCTGGAGACTTTACCGAAAGAAAAGGTACTCGAGATCGGCACCGGCAGTGGCTATCAGGCCGCTGTCCTCGCAGAGCTCGGTGTCAAGGTCTTCTCTATAGAGCGCCAGCGCAAACTCTATGACCGTACCCGCCCGCTGCTAAACGAGCTAGGCTATAACTCGGTCAAGATGTTCTTTGGTGATGGCTTTGAGGGACTGGAGACATTCGCTCCCTTTGACAAGATCATCATCACCGCAGCGGCACCGCATATACCGGAGAAACTGCTCGGTCAGCTCATGCTGGGTGGCCAGATGGTGATACCACTGGATATAGATGGCAGTACCAGGATGGTACGCATCACACGCCTGGAGGAGAAAGAGTTTGACCAGGAGATCTTCAGTGAGGCCGCCTTTGTGCCCATGCTGCGCGGCAAGGTGCTGTAGCTACACGCGGTACTTCTTCATCACACGGTCCATCTCACGCTTGCTGTCCTTTGTCTTCAGCGTCTCCCGCTTATCAAAGTTCTTCTTGCCACGGCCTATGGCTATCTCCAGTTTGGCGAAGCCGCGATCAGAGAGGAAGAGGCGGACAGGTACCACAGTGACACCCTTCTCGCGCGTCTTGGTCTCTATCTTCTTTAGCTCACGCTTATTGAGCAGCAGCTTGCGTAGGCGGAGGATGTCGTGGTTCATCAGGTTGCCATGAGAGTACTCGGGGATGTTCATGTTCTTGACAAAGAGCTCCCCATCCCTCACAAAGCAAAACGCCTCAGAGATAGAGCCGGCACCCTCACGGATGGACTTGATCTCTGTGCCCTTCAGCACGATACCAGCGGTATAGCTCTCTGCCAGCGTATACTGGAAGCCTGCTTTCTTGTTCCTTATTTCTACTTTCTGCTGCATATAGCGGACTGCGAAAGTAGTGAAAGCGCTGCTAATAATGTTACCTCGTATAGCTGTGAGGCGATTATGCTGTACTGATCATACCTGCCCGGCCATCACCGCACTGACCACCATGCGTATCTCGCCATAGCTGATGTCATCTCCCGCCGCATCTTTGATATTGCGGAGTGATAGGTAGCCGTGTTGCTCTATGAGTGGCAGGAGCAGGTCTATCTTATGAGCCGGTACCAGCTCCTCTATACGCAGCTCGCCGCTCTCTATGTGCTGGGCCAGGTGTGTCTCTATAGTGGTGAGTGAGAGTGCACGCTGTACGGCTATCTCCTGTAGTGAGAGCCCCTGGCGGTAGAGCTCATATGTCACATCGCTGGTGCGCCTCTTGCCGCCGTCAGATTGGCTCACAGGTTTGCCGGCCTTGCGCTCGCGCTTTTGTGGCTTGTGGTGGATGCGGCTGCTGAGTTTACGCTCTGCGGCATAGCTGCGTATCACCTCCAGGAAGTGGCTGCCATACCTGTCCAGCTTCACATCGCCAAAGCCGCTGATGCGTCGCAGCTCATCTAATGTCTGCGGCAGATAGGCTGCCATCTCTACGAGCGTAGCATCGCCGAGTATCACGTAGGCAGGCACATTGCTGCTGTCGGCTATGGTTTTGCGCAGTGTCTTGAGACGATCATAGAGGTCGCGCTCATAGCTAGCCTCGGCAGCGGTTTTCGGCGCTGCCGGTGTATGTACTACTGTTTTTGTCTTGACGAGCTGCACAGTCGCTCGGCCCTTCAGTACATCGTCGCTCTTGTCAGTGAGGCGCAGCTTGGGAAACTCATCCTCCGTCTGCATTAGGTAGCCACGTGCTATGAGGTCGCGCATATACATCTGCCAGTCCGCACGGGAAATATCCGCGCCTACGCCATAGGTCTTCAGCTCTTTGTGCTCGCCGCGTATCTTCTCAGACTGTGAGCCACGCAGGAAGTCAATGGTATAGTTGATACCAAAGTTCTGGCCGAGACGTGAGACTGCGGAGAGCGCCTTCTGCGCGATGACCGTACCATCTATCATGTCAAACTGACTGAGGCACACATCACAGTTGCCGCAGTAGTCCGGAGCCTGTTCATCAAAGTAGTTGAGCAGATATTTGCGGCGACAGGTAGTGAGCTGTCCGTAGCGCGCCATCTGGTCCAACTTACGCGTCAGGACTTTGGTCTGCTCGGGATTGTCTGCTATCAGCACGAAGCTCTTGAGCTTGATGGCATCTGCCATGCTAAAGTAGAGCATAGCCTCGCTGCTCAGTCCATCACGACCTGCGCGGCCTGTCTCCTGGTAGTAGCCCTCGAGGTTCTTGGGCAGGTCGGCATGCACTACGAATCGCACGTTCGGTTTATCGATACCCATACCAAAAGCGATGGTGGCCACCACGATCTTGACCTCATCCCTGATGAATAGCTCTTGCGTTTTCTCGCGCAGGTTGCGCTCCATACCTGCATGATAGGCGCGTGCGCTGAAGCCATCTTCTGCCAGGTCTTTGGCCAGCATCTCGGTGCCATTGCGCGAGAGGCAGTAGATGATGCCGCTCTGGTCCGGACGGTCACGCAGGTACTCTACGAGGCGGGGGTAAAAGTTCTTCTTAGGCTCTACATCATAGCGGATATTGGCACGGTTGAAACTGGATAGGAATACAGCGGGCGCTTGCAGCGAAAGCTTCTCCAGTATATCCTTGCGCACCAGCTTGTCTGCGGTGGCTGTGAGTGCTACCACAGGCACCTTGGGGAATACTTGCTTGAGCCGGGCTAGCTGCATATACTCGGGGCGGAAGTCATGCCCCCAGCTCGATATACAGTGTGCTTCATCTATAGCAAATAGGGAAACATTAATATCTCTCAGGAAGGAAAGAAAGCCATCGCCCTGCTGTATCAGGCGCTCGGGTGCTACATAGAGCAGCTTGAGTTTACCGGATGAGGCATCACGCATCACCTGGTTTTGCTCGCCGAGGCTGAGGGAGCTATTGAGATAGGCTGCTGAGATGCCGTTTGCCCGCAGGGCATCTACCTGATCTTTCATCAGCGAGATGAGTGGCGAGACCACCACTGTGAGTCCATCAAAGAGCAAAGCCGGTATCTGGTAGCAGAGCGATTTGCCGCCGCCGGTGGGCATGAGCACCAGGCAGTCGCGGCCGCTCAGTATGTGCTCTATGGCATGCTGCTGCTCCAACCGGAAGGCCTCATAGCCAAATTTATGTTGCAGCACCTGTAGTGCATCCTGTATAGTAGGCATAGGCATATAGTACTGTCGCAAAATAGGAAAAGCCGCGTGCGCTGCTGGCAAAACTTATTCAGACGCAGGCAGGCATAAAAAAGCCCGGCTTATGCCAGGCTGTGAGAGTAGCCGCGTCAGGGATCGAACCTGAATCAAGGGCTTCGGAAACCCTTATACTATCCATTGTACTACGCGGCCATACCGGTCGTCATCTCTGACGCAGCGGAGGGACGGCAAAAGTACAGGATTTTCCGCCATCTCAAAAGGCCGCCTCGTATTTGCGCCTAAATCTCTAATTTGCCACCGCTATCCAGATCATGATCCGTACTACTGCATACCCGCGCGCCGCCCTGATAGGCAATCCCTCTGATGGCTACTATGGCCGCACTATAGCTTTCGTCTTTCGCGACTTCTCTGCTCAGGTAGAGCTGATGCCATCAGACCACCTGCATATCGTGCCGTGCGGCAGGGAGCGCCTGCAGTTTTCCAGCATCCATGATCTCTCTGAGGAGATAGCCGCCAATGGCTACTATGGTGGTGTGCGCCTGGTCAAGGCTGCTATCCGCGTCTTCACGCACTACGCCGCAGAGCAGGGTGCAGATACCTCTGCCAATTTTCGCATCAGCTACCAGTCTGATATACCCGGCCGCCTGGGCCTGGCGGGCTCCAGTGCTATCGTGACGGCTGCCATGCGTGCCTTGATGCAATTCTACAAGGTGGAGATACCCAACCCCATCCTGGCCAACCTGATCCTCTCTGCAGAAAAGGATGAACTCAAAATAGGTGCCGGACTACAGGATAGGGTAGCACAGGTATATGGTACGCCGGTGTATATGGACTTTGACAAAAAGCTGATGGACAGCCGCGGCTACGGAGAGTATGTACCCTTTGACAAAAGTCTGCTGCCACCTATCTACCTGGCCTATCGCACCAATCTGTCTGAGGGCTCTGAGATGACGCACAATGATCTAGCGCGCCGCTATGCCGCCGGCGATAGGGCTGTGCTGGACGCTATGGAGCAGTGGAAGTCGCTCACCAGTGAGTTCTGGCGGCGTGTCTCTGCCGGTGATAAAAATGTAGCCGATCTCATCAATGCAAACTATGACCTCCGTGCTGGTCTCATACCTGTGAGCAGCGGCAATAAGCTATTGGTAGAGAAGGCCCGCAGCGCAGGGGCCAGTGCCAAGTTCACCGGGTCGGGAGGCGCTATCATAGGCACGTACACAGATGATAATATGTTGACCGCACTGAGGGAGGCCATGCATGGCATAGGCGCCGAGGTGCTCATACCTGATATAGCATAATGCAGCACGCAGTCAGAAAAGCAGTCATACCCGCAGCGGGATTTGGTACCCGCCTGCTACCCGCTACCAAGGCACAGCCAAAGGAGATGCTCGTGGTAGTAGATAAACCCGTGATACAATACGTGGTAGAGGAGGCCGTGCAGTCAGGCATCACAGATATCCTCATCATCATATCAGAAGGCAAGGAGGTCCTGAAGGATCACTTCGCTAAAGATGAACACCTGGAGGAGCTGCTCACGCAGAAGAAGAAAACAGCCGAGCTGAAAGAGATACAGGCGCTGCATCAGATGGCAAACATCACCTACATCTATCAGGCGGAGCAGCGCGGCCTGGGTGATGCCGTGCTCTGTGCAGAGGCGTTTGTAGCGGGCGAGCCCTTTGCCCTGCTGCTCGGAGATACCATCGTAGAGTCCGCGGAGCCACTCACCGGTACATTGGCAAAAGACTATGCAGAAAAAAAGGATGCCGTGGTAGCGCTACAGCGCGTACCGATGGCGGTGGCGCACAGGTATGGCGTGTTTGTAGGAGAGGAGGTTGCCAGCAAACTCTATAAAGCCCAGCGCCTCGTAGAGAAGCCACCACAGGGCAATATCCCTTCTGATATGGTATTTGCCGGGAGGTATATACTCACGCCGGAGATCTTTGATGCGCTGCGCCGCACACCGCCGGGTGTGAATGACGAGATACAGCTCACCGATGCGATGAAGATCCTGATGGAGCAGCATGCTATGTATGGCCGGCTCTTTGACGGAGTGCGTCACGATGTGGGCAATAAGCTCGACTTTATCAAGACCAATATAGTCCTCGGTCTGCAGCGCGGAGATATCGGCGCGGAGCTGCGCGAGTGGCTGAAAAGCTTAGGCTGATTCTTCCAGCTTCACGGGCTCCAGCTTTGGTGCCAGCAGGTGTATACACAGCAGACCGATCAGGTAGGAAGTACCTGCTATGATGAATAGCGGCAGGTAGCCAAAACGCACCCGTATGATTCCGGTGGAGGCAGCAAAGATCGTCCCGCTGATAGCACCCATCATACTGCCTATGCCTACCATAGAGCCTACAGCCTGCTTGGGAAACATATCACTGGCTAGTGTGTAGTTATTGGCAGACCAGCCCTGGTGGGCAGCAGCAGCGAGGGCTATGATGCCTACAGCCAGATAGATGCTATGTGTAGACGCGGCAAAGATGATCGGTACTACGCAGAGCGCACAGATGAGCATGGTGAGTTTGCGGGCCCTATTGACCGACCAGCCGGACTGGATCAGGCGCGAGGACAGCCATCCGAAAAATACACTGCCGAGGTCACTCACGATGTATATCAGCAGAAAGGGCAGGCCGATATGCTTCAGGTCCAGCTTATGATCCAGCGACTCATTGCTATTAAAGAAATCCGGCAGCCAGGTCAGGTAGAAGTACCAGATGGGATCGGCAAAGAACTTGCCCGCGCAGAAAGCCCAGGTCTGCCTGTGGCGAAACATCTCCGCCCAGGGTATGCGCCTCCTGTCACCGGCATCAGGGTCGCTCTGTATGTGTGCCAGCTCTGCCGCACTCACAGATGGGTGGGCAGCGGGCAGCCTGTATATCAGCAGCCATAGACTCAGTACTGCAAAGCCCAGCGCACCGGTCAGCACAAAGGCTGTGCGCCAGCCATATCGCAAGGTGATATAGGGCACCGCCAGCGCAGTGAGGATGATGCCGACATTGGCACCTGCATTGAAGATACCGGCAGCTAACGAGCGTTCGCGCTTTGGGAACCACTCTGCTACCGCCTTGACAGAGGAGGGGAAGTTGCCCGACTCACCTATACCTAGTACAGAGCGCACGATGCTCAATCCCAATACGGAGTTGACGATGCTCGTAGCCACACCCGCCAGGCTCCAGATGAGCAGCGAGATAGAGAAGCCCCGCTTGGTACCGATGCGATCTATGAAATACCCAACGATCAGGAAGCCGATAGCATAGGCCGCCTTGAAGGCACCATCTACATAGCCCATCAGCTCCTTGAAGCGGGCGACATCGGCATCCGTCAGCACTGCTCCTGCGGGCAGGCCCAGCATCTCGCGGCGGAAGTAGTCGTCTATCATCGTAAAGGAAAGCACATTGCGATCCACATAGCAGATGGTAGTGGCCAGGAAGAGGAGGGCGCAGATGCGCCAGCGGTATGTGGTGGTTTGAGTCAAAGACAAATAACTTGCTCTCTAAAGAAAGGAAAAAATCTCTTGCAAGTTATACCGCCTTAAAAGGCCACAAGCTCAATGGGTATTAGGATGGCGACAGGCCTTCCAGTAGTCAATGATGATCCTGAGATCCTTTTTAATATCCTCATAGCTACTTTTTTTCAGGAAATAGCCTTGCACAGTCATTTCTGTATAGGCTTGGTTGACCTCAGACGGACTGGCGGATGTCGAATAAAAAATGAACGGAATGCTTTTCCTGCGTAGCTGTGGATCAGCATCTATCCGCCTTTTAAACTCCAGACCAGTTTGTTTAGGCAGATTGATATCGCTGAGAATAAGGAAAGGATTGTCAGGGGTACTGCACAGATAGTCCCACGCATCCAGGCAACTGTCAAACCAGACAAGTTTATTAGCTACCTCCAAGGAGTTCAAAATATGCTCCATAAGATCCTTGTCATCAGCATTATCTTCCACCAATACTATCGGACCATTTTTCATAAATCTTAGTTTGGAATAGTGAAATGTAAATACTCGAACGAGGACAGGGCAAAGGTCAAACTGACCTGTGCAATAAAGGTGCCAGTCTGATCAATGCATACAATACAAGATGTCGGGCAGTCGTTTGGCAGGCTAGAAATAAAAAGGTCCTCGCTCTTGCGATGCCTTTTCTTTAGTTGCGGGAGCAAGACTCGAACTTGCGTTCGCCGCGGCGAATATGAGCACAACGAGTTACCTGATCTTAAGCCTGGTCAGGATCACTTCGATCTCCTCTCCGTCCCTTTGCTAAAAAGTAAAAAGCCCTCGCTACTGCGAAGGCTTTCTAGTTGCGGGAGCAAGACTCGAACTTGCGACCTTTGGGTTATGAGCCCAACGAGCTACCAACTGCTCCATCCCGCGATGTGGAGTGCAAAGGTACGGATTAATATCCGCTTTACCTAGACTAATATTCGTCATGTGCCCAAATGCGTTGCTATCAGTAGCTTTACCGGGCAAAATAATTTTGTTTCCTGCTTTTATTTACCTTTACCTGCATATGATCGCCATCTTTGGTAAGACCGTCAACCCTGCCAATCTACCCTATATAGAGGAGATGCTGAGGCTCCTCAGGCAATATGGACTGAAGTATGCCATAGATGAGAACTATGCGAAGCTGCTCCACGAGAGCGGGCTCAAAGAAAACCACGGGACGTACTGGCACTTTGACGATATCCGCGGGCAGACAGAGGTACTCTTCAGCCTGGGTGGAGATGGTACGATACTCGAGGCTATCACGACCATACATAATACGGAGACACCTATTTTGGGTATCAACTTTGGCCGGCTCGGCTTCCTGGCCAATATCGGCAAGGACCAGATACAGGAGGCCATAGAGGTAGTGGCCAAGGGCAAATACCTGATAGATAAACGTTCCCTGCTGGAGCTGCATAGCAATATGCCCATCTTCCAGGACTTCCCATATGCGCTGAATGAAATGACCGTGCAGCGCAAGGATCAGAGCTCCATGATCACGGTACATACCTATCTCAACGGAGAGCTGCTGAACGACTACTGGGCCGATGGTCTGATCATCTCTACGCCCACCGGCAGTACCGGCTACTCGCTGAGCTGCGGCGGGCCGATCATCTATCCTACCTCGGGCAACTTTGTTCTGACGCCTATCGCTCCTCACAACCTGAATGTGCGCCCTATCATCGTATCTGATGATGTGGTCTTATCATTTGAGGTGACGGGCCGGGGCAATAGCTTCCTCTGTACGCTTGACTCGCGCTTTGAGAGTATAGACTCTTCTTTTGAGCTGGCGGTGAAGAAGGCCTCATTTGGCGCCTGCCTCGTACGCCTCTCAGATATGAACTTTATCTCCTCGCTGAAAAACAAACTGAGCTGGGGCAAAGACCTGCGCAATTAAACCGAGCCATTCAGCCAGGCGGTGAACCTGTCGTGACACTCCTGCATATTTTCATCAGTCACTATCCATGGCTCTGATGCAGTGACCATGATAGTAGAGAAAGGATAAGGTACTATCTTCCTGTCCCAGCCGCGCAGCCTGTGGTAGCGGCTACATTCAAACCGTAATGCGATAACCGGCACACCGGTATCACGGCTCATGATCAGGCAGCCGGGCTTCAGCTCATGATAGGGTCCCGCGGGGCCATCTACAGCGAGCGAAGTGCTGTAGCCTTTGCCCAGATAGCCTATGACGTTTGCCAGTGCTTCTTTACCACTATTGCCGCTGCTGCCCAGGCAGATGTGTTGCACTCCGGTCAGGCGCAGCAGCACGTGTATAGGCTTCATGTACCAGGCGGGGTGGTTCATCCATACCTGGTCACTCATGTCTATAAACACGGCAAAGAAAGGCACCAGCGCTTCGTGCCAGATAGAGAGAATGTATTGAGGCTGGCCTTTGAGAGTGGTACCTCTCCACTCTATGCGGCAGGTGCGGTGCAGTAGCCAGGAGAAGGCATACAGGAGCAGGCCGAAGGACCAACCATACAGGTAGAAGAGAGGCCGCAAAAGGAGTGATACATTGTCTACTCTTCTCATCTTACTTGCAGTTCAGCGTCATACCATCTGTCAGGCCGGGATAGCACTCAAACCGGCGGCGGAGGATCGGTTTCTGGGTGCGCAGCGCCGTCCTGTCAGAGAGTACATCTCCCGCGAAGACCTTTATCTCCATCGTATTGGGAGGTATGGTTCCTACGTTCCAGGCTTTGGCTACGATGGTATTGGCGCGGTTGGGGTCCAGCTTTACGGTCAGGCCTATCATATCGCCGTAGCTTTCTATGCGCCCTTTGCGCAGGCGCTGCTGCTTGATCACTTCCTCATCATTCACAAAGATCGACACCGTATCACCGTCCTCTATACCGTCATCAGCCACAAAGATGGTCACGGTACAGTCATTCACCACCTCCTGCGAGCGGATGCGTATCGTATCTCCATAGCTGGTGCGCAGCGGGGCTACCGCCAGTGGCATAGCTACTGTCTCTCGGCGCTTCACCGTCACTGTGAAGGAGCACGTAGCCAGATTGCCGCTCGCATCTTTGGCAGACCAGGAGATCACGTGTACTCCCTGCGTGAATGCCGTGCCGCTTTTGGCGCCATCGGTTAGTTTGAGTTCGGCTATGCTGCAGTTGTCGCGGGCTATGGGCTCTTTATAGTTATACACCACGCTGGGGTCATTGCCCTCTATCCAGATGATGGTGTCCGGCGGGCACTCTATCATGGGCTTCTCTATGTCAGATACCTGCACATTAAAGGAGCACTCCTGCTTTGTCCCCGCCCTGTCCTGCGCCAGGAATGTATTGACCGTGCTGCCTACTTTAAAGAAGCTCTTGGACATCTGTCCTTTGGTCAGTGTCAGCTCTACCATGCCGGCCGTGGTAACCTGTGGCGTAGCGTAGACCACGGTGGTACCACACGCGCCCTTGTCTGCATTCATGGCTATGTCAGACGGGCAGTTGAGCATCCACTTGTCATCGCAGACCACTATCACATTAAAGGTGAACTGGGCCACATTGCCCGCCTCGTCTTGCGCCATGTAGGTCACGCTGGATACACCCGTGGGAAAGGATGCCCCGCTCGGCAGCCCCGCTACCAGCTTTACGGCCACGGGTTTGCCATTGTCTGTAGCGGTGGGGTCAGGGTAGGAGAGTTTGGCCGCCCTGGACCCGGCATCGCAGTGTACGCGGATATCAGGATAGCGCTCAAAGAGTGGAGGTATCAGATCATCAGAGAGCTTTGTGCCTTTCACAGCTACGGAGACGCGCCAGCTGTAGCTCGACATATTGCCGGAGTTGTCGCGCGCATTGTACGAGATCACATAGATGCCTGCGCCCAGCGCGGTACCACTGGCGGGGCCGCCTGACCGCGTCAGGGCAGAGACGGTACAGTTGTCAGTAGCAGCGGGCTCATCATAGTCATAGATCACACGGCCATTCTTGCTGTCCAGCCACAGCACCGTGTCATGCGGGCAGGAGATCACAGGAGACTCTTTGTCTATCACCTTGACATAAAAGGAGCATTCCTGCCTGACCCCGGCTTTGTCTGTGGCTTGATAAGTATTGAGCGTGGCCCCCACGCCAAAGACAGTGCCCATACGCTGCCCCTGCGTCTGCACCACACTCACAAAGGTTGACTTTGACACGACAGGCACCGGGTAGTATACCGTCGCGCCGCAGCGGCCATGATCGGTCTGCTGGGTCACGTCAGGCGTGCAGGTCAGCGTCCACTGCGCCCGGAGGGACAGGGGCAAAACAAGCGCCAGTATGAGTAGCCGGAGATACATACCACGGGCAATATAAGACATATGAAGGAGTAACGCCCGAGGGCCATTTTTCTTTTTAGGAGACTTTAGAAATAAAACATTGGGGAAATTGCCGCGAAATTTTACTTTTGCACCCACTGACGAAATGCGGGGTGGCTGTCGCCATCCTCTTTCTATCAAATGCCTAGGTGGCGAAATTGGTAGACGCACTCGCTTCAGGTGCGAGCGCTGCAAGGCGTGGGGGTTCGAAT
>JAFDYP010000568.1 GCA_018267355.1 Bacteroidota bacterium | reverse complement strand
GAACTGCAAGACCTATGCCGGGCAGAAAGTGGACCGGTCGGCGGAATTTGGCGAGTGATATACAGGCCATTTCACCGGCACCAGGTTATGACCTATTGACAGGCATAGATATCCGGTTTATAATGTTTATATTTACTGTATTAAAAACCCTGTCTGTCGGCGTATGAAGAGTGCCGCAGGCTTATTTTATGTGACCGAAAGAATCCTTGATGAAGAAAATTTTTACCCTGCTCGCCGCCGGTGCAATGGCGCTGACCGCAGCCTATGGACAGTCCAGCTACTCAAATTTGTTTTACTCCAATGGGGCAACTGTATATGTGCAATCCGGCGCAGTGCTGCATGTACAGGGCGATGTAGTGAATGCCGCGGGCAGCACCCTGACCAATGACGGTCTGGTGAATGTGGAAGGAGATATCACCAATAATGCTACTATAAACACTGACGGCTCAGTGGGTGAAGGTACTACGCGCCTGATAGGCAATGGTACAGTAGCGGGTTCTACCACTACGGGTGTACAAACAATCAAGGGCAGCAGTACAGCGTCTTTCTACAATCTGGTAGTAGACCAAGGCAGCACAAGCCAGTCTGTGGCACTGGGCAATAATGTGACAGTATCTAATGCGTTGGTGTGGGGTGGTAGCACTACCGCCGGGACGTACTACGTACCTGGCAGCTATACCTCTACACTGGGTAATACAAGCCTAATGCAAGTGCGCGGCGTGACCCCGGGAGGTCATGGCATCATCAATACTTTCACCGGTACCAATGACTATGAACTCTATCTCTCCAATGCTGCACCTACCGCACTGGCCGGCTACCAGTCCATATCTTCCTTCAATTTTGTGAGCAATACAGCCGCTCTGTCAGGTGCTGCCAATGACGCCTATATCAGCACCCGTGGTGTAGATGGCGTAGCATCGGGATTTGCCCGCCAGGCAGACAGGTCGGCCACTTATGTCTTCCCTATCGGCTCTCCAAACCGGACCTACAATCCTGTGAAGATCTTCTTTACCGGTACACCATCAGCCTCTATGAAGCTATCGTCTAAGTTTACGGAATACGCCCTGGCAAATACGAATACTTCTTTCACCAATACTTTTGACCAGACCAACTCTACGTGGCCGGCCAGCACAATGAACCTCTCGCAAAATCCAATAGACTATGTAGCAAATCCGGGCTTCAATATCTTTCAGCAGAGCGCCTGCGGCGGCCCGGTGAATGGCAACTGGCTGGTGATGGACAAAATACTGAAGGCCCACGGCTACTGGAGCTTCAATGCCAGCCCGGCGCTCTCTGGTACTACCTATGTGATAGAAGCCTATCCGCACGGCTACAGTGAGTGGGTGACCAATGGTACTAACCCTAATAAGCGTATGCTCCGCACCTCGGCTGCAGCATTCAGTGGTGTGCCTACCGTGGCAAACTTCCAAAGCGATATGGAGACGTCTGTGGCGCCAAATTATTCCGACCTTGTCACCTACAGCTATTTCAGCAACTCTAAGAACTTTACCACCTGCGGTGATGGCG
This sequence comes from Bacteroidota bacterium, assembly GCA_018267355.1. Lineage (GTDB taxonomy): Bacteria > Bacteroidota > Bacteroidia > Chitinophagales > LD1 > UBA1941. The sequence goes on along the minus strand of JAFDYP010000568.1, from coordinate 3,778 downwards.
ATGGGATCACCGGCGGCAGGTACTCCAGTTTTTCGCATTTTGCCATAGCTACCAGCTCCAGCAATGTGGGTAACCAGGCACTGCCTGTGAAGCTGATCAGCCTCACAGCTACACCGGTCAATAACGAATATATCCGCCTGGACTGGATCACGGCCTCTGAGATCAATAACAAGGGCTTTGAAATACTGCGTAGTGATAATGGCACCGACTGGACCAGCATAGGCTGGGTAGATGGCAATGGTACTACTAATGAGCAACACAGCTATCTCTACAATGATCATACCGTGCAGCCAAATGTAGAATATTACTACCGTCTCAGGCAGACAGATTTTGACGGCGGGACTGAGCTGACAGAGATCGTCTCCGGTGAGATCATCAGTGGCTCGGCTATCACGGTAGCAGCACTGCAGCCTAACCCTGCGAACGCCTCTGTGAGGATCACGATCAGCACGACGGAGCCGGCTCCTACCAGTATCACATTCTATGATATCCTGGGCAAGGAGATCATCAGCAATGCCTACCAGCTGGAGTATGGTACCAATACCTACCAGATCAATACTGAAGCGCTGGCTGCCGCCACCTACTCAGTGCTGATCAAGGCCGGCGAGAAGACCTTCTCAAAGAAACTGGTGATCGTAAGATAATATAGCTCTATTCATAATATAGAAACCCGCGCTGACCGTGCGGGTTTTTTTGTGCACCCCCGTTTGTACCCTCTCCGGGTGGCAGAGTTTTACTTATTTTTAAGCTGTGATCTTAGAAGAATTTGCTGCGCAGTACCGGGACAGCCTGCCCAATCAGCCGGGGGTGTACCGCTACTATGATGAGGAGGGCACTATCCTGTATATAGGCAAGGCCAAAGACCTGAAGAAACGTGTGTCATCTTATTTCAATAAGAATGATCACACCTTTCGCATAGCGCATATGGTGCGCAAGATAAACCGCATAGAGTTTACAATAGTAGATACAGAGCAGGATGCTTTTCTGCTGGAGAATAGCCTGATCAAAAAATACCAGCCGCGCTATAATGTGAGCCTGAAGGATGACAAGTCCTATCCCTACATTGTGATCAAAAATGAAGACTATCCGCGCGTCTTCCTGACACGGCAGCTGATAAAAGACGGCTCAGAATACCTCGGGCCTTATACCTCTGTAGGGCAGGTGCGGATCATACTGAACCTTTTGACCACTATCTTCCCATTGCGTACGTGCACGCTGCCACTTTCGCAAAAGAATATCGATGCAAAGAAGTTTAAAGTATGCCTGCAGTACCACATCAAGAACTGCCTGGGGCCCTGCGAAAACCTGCAGAGCAAGGAAGAGTATGATGAGTCTATCAGGCAGGTGAAAGATATATTAAAGAGCAACTTCGGATCAGTGATGTACTACCTGAAAGGTAAGATGCAGAAGTATGCAGAGAATATGGAGTTTGAGCGGGCCAATGAGTTTAAAGAGAAGATAGATCTGCTCACAGACTACCAGAGCAAGTCTACGATCGTAAATCCAAAGCTGAGCAACGTAGATGTGTACGGCTATACAGAGACAGAGACCACGGCCTTTATCAACTACCTGCGTATAGGCAATGGCGTGATCATCCAGACCAAAGCCCTGGAGCTGAAGCGCGTGCTGGATGAAACGCGCGAAGAGATGCTGGAGGCGGCGGTGCGTGAGTGCAGCTTCTCTGATAATATCCAGATAGATGACCTGCTGTTGCCGTTCTCTATAGAGATACCGGTAGAGGGTGTGAGTGTGGCTGTGCCTGTGATAGGTGATAAGAAAAAACTCGTAGACCTGGCCACTAAGAATGCACTCTACGCCAGGCAAGAGCGCATCAACCAGCAGATGACATCGGAGGAGAAGAACCCTTCCTTCCGTATCATGAAGACGCTGAAGGATGACCTGAAGCTCAAAGATCTGCCCCGGCACATAGAGTGCTTTGATAACTCTAACATTCAAGGTACAAATCCGGTTTCTTCTATTGTGGTATTTCGCGATGCGAAGCCATCAAAGAAGGACTACCGCTGGTTTAATGTAAAGACAGTAGAGGGGCCGGACGATTTTGCTACGATGGAGGAGGCCGTATACCGCCGCTACCGCCGCATGATAGAGGAGGGTGATCCGCTACCGAACCTTATCGTGATAGATGGCGGCAAAGGTCAACTCAGCGCTGCGGTGAAGAGCCTGGAGAAGCTGAATATCTATGGGCAGGTACCAATAGTAGGTATCGCAAAACGACTGGAGGAAATATACTTTCCTGAAGATAGCCTGCCGCTCTATATCAATAAAAAGTCAGAAGGACTGAAACTGATACAGCGCCTGCGCGATGAGGCGCACCGATTCGGTATCACGGCACACCGCAATAAGCGCAGCAAGAGCCAGACCACCTCAGAGCTCACCGGTATCAAAGGGATAGGCAATAAAACTTTCGAAAAGCTGATACAGCATTTCAAATCTGTGAAGAAGCTCAAAGAGGCACCGCAAAATGAAATAGCAGAAGTGATAGGAGATAGCAAGGCTGCCCTGGTCATCGCTCATTTCGCAGGGGCACAAAATGAAACAGGGCAAGAGTGATCTCCTGCCCTGCTCCGGTAAAAAGTTTTCCCGATCTTATTTAGCTATGGTCAGCACTTTGGTAAAGAAGCTATTGCCGGTCTTTACTGTGACGTGATATACACCATCTGCCAACGCAGCTATATCAAACCTGCGGTCATTATAACCTGCATGGAGCTGCCACTGCGTGCCGAGTACCTCGCGGCCCAGTACATCAGTGAAGCTGATAGCTACGGGTGTTTCTTCTGCCGCTACTATGTCTACTGTGACCTGTGCAGCGGCAGGATTAGGATAGATATTATGTATGCTGATACCATTGTTGCCACCGGCAAGGCTGGCGGAGACTATGTTGCTGTATTCATATTTGCCGTCATAGTCCACCTGCTTCAGGCGATAATAGTAGATGATACCTGTAGCGACCTGGCGGTCGTCCGTACCATACTTAATCATACTGTTGCTATTGCCGCTGCCGTCTACCCATGCTATCGGCTCAAAGGCGATACCGTCTGTGCTCCTCTCTACCTGGAAGCCACTGTTATTGATCTCTGAGGCGGTAGCCCACTCCAGTGCGATGTATCTGTCATCCTGCTCAGTAGCGGTCAGGTACATGAGCGTGACGGGTAGCGGAGTATTGGTCTGATGGAGACCTATAGCAAAATCAGAGAAACCTGTCACACCGCTACGCACGGCTGTGGCTACACCTCCTGAGATGGATTGTGTAGCATTGCTATGGCTACCATAGGCACTGGACTGTGCTGAACCATTCAGCAGGCCGCAGCCCAGCCATGGAGAGCTGGCATCAGAGCGCTTGATCACACCCATCTGATTGGCGGCGGTAGGTGCATTGCTGTAGCCCATGGCATTCAGTGTGACGTCGTATGTGCCGCCGCTCATAGTGCTGTTTGGGGTGAATGTCCAGAAGCCATTATTGAGGTAATCATTGATCTTGGAGCCATTGATCTGGCAGGTAGATGTGGATGGTGCAGTGCCTGACTGACCGGTAGTGAAGTACCCCAACAGGCTGGTGATACCGGACTGGCCATTAAAGCTGATGTTGCCCAGATCGTAGTAGGATGTATTGCCCACCGGGAAATCATATGAACCGCTCGCAGCTACATAGCGGCGCAGGTTTCCGATCACATATTTATTGAGGCCGTGACCGGTGATAGCCGAAGACGATGTGTTTGATGCTACCAGTTCATTGCCGCCCGTAGAGATGCGGCCCTTT
>JAFDYP010000567.1 GCA_018267355.1 Bacteroidota bacterium | reverse complement strand
CGCCATTTTGTCTCGTACGCACAGGGGCTCCGGAGCAGTGTTAATATTTATGGCAGAAAATGTGCGTTTTACGTGTCATATTAGTGTCAGCAGTATTAATTATTTCAAAAAAGCGGCGGCTGGCAAGCATTTCGCAGTAAAAAAAGCAACGCTTGCTATATAGCCTCACTCTATATAGCATACGAGACGAGGGATGAAGAACTATAAATTTAAGACGCTGAAGATATTCGCCTCTGATGAGTGGCTGGCAAATCGCACCCGCGAGTACCGCACCGTGTATGACAAGAGCGAACTGACCTATGTATCTGCCGAGCTGGCGTTTTACAATAAGCAGTTTGACGAGGCCGACTGGGAGGCGCACATACGCATCAAGGCATACGCCCATACCGGCACCGAGAAACGCGAGATATGCAACCAGGAGGAGCGCCGCAAGGTACGTCTGGATGAGAATGTGGTCTATGTCAATAAAGGCTGGGGCACTGCCAATGCCGGCACCTTCTGGGCAGAGGGCGAGTATAGCTGGGAGGCATACATAGACGAGGAGCTGGTGGGCAGCCGTCACTTCTTTGTAGAAAATGCAGGCGCTGTGACGCTGCAGAGCAACCCCTACTTTGATGTAAAATCCATCCGCTTCTTCACCGGCGACTACAATGCGGTGAATAACGACCACAAGATCTACCTTCGTACCATAGACCGCGAGCATACGCAGTACCTGTATATAGAGTTTCTGGCGCAGAATAAGCTGCTGAAGCCGTGGAACTGCGAGATCGTATTCAACTGGTACAATGCTGCCGGCCTGCTGAAGGCGCGCATAGAGCGATTCCGCAAGGTCAAGGGCGAGGCGCAGGAGCAGATCACCTTCAATGAAGGCTGGGGAAACGACACCCCCGGCACCTGGAAGGATAGCAACTACCGCCTAGAGATCACCTTTATGGACTGTGTGATAGCTATCCTGCACCTCGAGACCGGTGAGGATGATGTAGAGGGCGATGTGACCATAGAGCACGTACCGCACCCGCACATAGCTATAGCCACGCCTGACGAGCCGGAGGAGACACTCGATATGCAGCTCCTGCGCCTCGGAGAACTGGTGGGCCTCGAGGAACTGAAAAAAGAGATCACTAATCACATCTCCTACCTCAACTTCCTTAAGATACGCAAGGAGCGCGGCTTCAATGACTCTGAGACGATCAACCTGCACAGCGTCTTCGTAGGCAATCCTGGTACGGGCAAGACCACCGTGGTCAAGCGCCTCGGGCAGATCTACAAGTCAATGGGCCTGCTCAGCAAAGGCCATGTGAAAGAAGTAGACCGCAGCCACCTGATCGGTGAATATATCGGGCAGACAGCACCCAAGGTCAAGAAGGTACTGGAGGAAGCAAAGGGCGGTATTCTCTTCATAGATGAAGCCTATGCGCTCTCGCGCGAGGGTGAAGATGCCAAGGACTTTGGCAAGGAGGCGATAGAGGTGCTGATCAAAGAAATGAGCGATGGCACTGGAGATATCGCAGTGATGTTTGCCGGCTATCCCAAGGAGATGGAGACCTTTCTAAAGTCTAACCCCGGCCTCAAGTCGCGCATTGCAAATTATTTCCACTTTGAGGATTTCACTCCTGACGAGTTGCACGCCATAGCTATCAAGGCCGCACTGGACCGAAATGTGATCCTGACCGATGAGGCCAGCACCTATCTGGGCGAGCAGCTCATGGAGGGCTTTCGCAACCGTGATAGAACCTTTGGCAATGCACGCTACGCTATCAGCCTTATAGAGGAGGCCAAGATGAACCTGGGCCTGCGTATGATGAAGCAGCCCGACCTGAAAGATGCCAGCAAGGAAGCGTTGAGCACGATAGAGAAAGAAGACATAGAGCTGGTATTCAAACAACGTGACAAAAAGAAGTACCACATCACGATCAATGAGCGGCTGCTGCAGAGCGCTATGGACGAGCTAAACGAACTGGTAGGCATAGACAATATCAAGAACGAGATCAATGAGCTGGTGAAGCTGATACGTTTCTACAATGACATAGGCAAGGACGTACTGAATAAGTTCTCTCTGCACACCGTATTTCTGGGCAATCCCGGTACGGGCAAGACGACTGTAGCGCGTATCATGGGCAAGATATTCAAAGCCCTGGGCCTGCTCGAGAGAGGCCATATGATAGAGCTGGATAAGCAGGGTCTCGTGGCAGGCTATGTAGGCCAGACGGCTATCAAGACAGACGAGAAGATACGCGAGGCCAAAGGAGGCGTGCTCTTTATAGACGAGGCTTATGCCCTCAGTGAGGGCAATGACTTTGGCCGTGAGGCCATAGAGACGCTGCTAAAGCGGATGGAGGATATGCGTGGTGACTTTGCCGTGATCGTAGCGGGCTATACCGAGCCTATGAACCGGTTTCTGGAGTCAAACCCGGGCCTCAAGTCACGCTTTGACCGTATCTATACCTTCGGCGACTATACCCATGAGGAGCTTTTCAAAATAGCGATCAACCTCTTCCGCTCTGAGAAGGTGCGCCTCACGGATGCAGCCTATGACTATCTGCAAAAGTACGTGAAGCACATGTACGAGACGCGGGACAAATACTTTGGCAATGCGCGCGAGATACGCAAGATGGTACAAGACATCATACAGAATCAGAACCTGCGGCTGGCCGGCATAGACAAGGCAGCACGTACGCCCGAGATGCTGGAGAGCATTACGCTGGAAGACCTCTCAGACCTCAAGATGGATGAGGGCAAGAGAAAAGGCCTCGGGTTTAAGTATTGATGGGGCTTATTGCTTTACTACATGTATGGTGCGCGTACTCGCACCGGTGGTGACTTTCATAAAGTACTGACCAGCGGCAAAACCGGCCATGTCTACCGTTTGAACGGTAGTACCCTGGTAGATATCTATATCGCTGTGGTACATCACAGCGCCTACGACATTAGTGATAGAGAGCTTGCCCGTAGCATCCTGTGCATTGCGTATCACTACATTCACCGCATCTGTCACCGGTACCGGGTACACGCTCACGGTAGTTGTGATCGCTGCGCCATTGTAGATAGAGATCACCTGGCTGTAGGTATAGTGTCCGTCGTAGTCTATTTGCTTCAGGCGATAGTAATTATCGCCGACGAGCGGCTTGTCATCGTCCAGTGTATAGTCTATCAGTGTATTGGTATTGCCGTGGCCTTTTACGTATCCTATTTTTTTAAATTCGCCTGAAGCATCCATCCGCTCTACGTCAAAGCCCGCATTGTTGATCTCAGAGGCTGTCTCCCACATCAGGTGGTTCATACCGTCTTTATTGTATCCGTCAAAGTTGATCAACTGCACCGGTAGTGATACAGCGGAGAGCTTGATATAATCGCCCTGCTGGAATCCCTGTGTGAGGTATTGGTTACCGGCATGATACACATCTACGATGGCCATCTCGCCGATCGTGCTGGTCAGTATACCCTTGTCTGTGACATAGGTAGTACCGCCTGCGGCAAAAACATGGTAATCTCCTATCTGGGCAAAACTGCAGATGCCGAGTGCCGCTATGGCTGTGAGTAATACTATTTTCTTCATGGGGATGCCGAGGTTTTATGCGTGATGAGGGTTTATGCGGAATGCGAGGATATCGTTTCGGAAAGTAATGCGGAAGGTAGTGCCGCCATTGTGCCCGTCATGTATCGATATGCGGCCACCCATGCTGTCTACTATCTTTTTGCAGATAGAGAGGCCGATACCTGTGCCGGTATATTTTTTCTCTGTAGGCAGGCGGGTGAATATATCAAAGACTTTGTCCCT
>JAFDYP010000566.1 GCA_018267355.1 Bacteroidota bacterium | reverse complement strand
GGCCGATGATGGTGGTCACAGCGCCGAGGAAGATCGATACTTTGTGCGAGGATAGCGTGTCGCGTCCTGTGCGGTATTTCTCCGTGAGGCCGTCTGTGATGAAGATGGCAAAGTCATCTCCCAGGCCAAAGATGAAAGTAGAGATGATGATATTGATGATATTGAACTGGATGCCGAGCAAGCCCATGATGCCCAGTATCCAGATCCACGTGATGAGCATGGGCAGGAAGGTGATGATCGTGAGCTCTATGCGCCCGTAGCTGATCAGCAGCGCAAAGAACACCAGCAGCGACGTGTACATCAGGATGTCATTGAAGTCTCCGTAGATGATATCTATGAAGCGGTGCGTCACAGTCTCTTTGTCCAGTATTACTGTATTAGGATCATGCTCCAGCTCAGCGTAGAGTGCGGCGCGGTCGCTGCGTTTTACATTGATAGAGGAGATCACGGCTTTGGTGTCGGGGCCATCTATGACGAGTTCGCTGCCGATCATATCGAGTAGCGCGCGATAGCCATCCATGCCTGCCGGCTCGTATTTCTTATTGAGTGTTTCCGCAAAGCGGTCAAATGCCTGTGGACGGAATTTGTATACTTCTCCTTTCTTGCGCAGTGTAGCCAGCAGCGCAGCCTTTTTATCTGCCGTCCAGAACTGCTCCCAGCGGGCAATGCGCTCGCGCTGCTGCTCCTCAGAGAGTACGATGTCACTCAGCGCAGAGTACTTTTTGATCAAGCCTTTGTGCTGCTCTGCGCGCAGGGTGGCGGAGAGGTGGCTGCTGTTTTGCAGCGCTTCGTCTATTGTCTTGCCGGTAGATGCGAGATATACGGTCTTGGTAGAGTCGCCTTGCAGCGCATTGATCTGCTGCTCGGCAGCCTTCAGCGCCTCGGTCTGGTAGCTGAGTGCAGTCATGTCACTCATGAAGCTCACCTTGTGCACCTGTGTGGCAAAGAAGATCGTGAGCACCACGATCACAGCGACCAGGATATGCTGATGCTTAAACTCAGAGGTGATCAACCTGTCCAGCCAGTTGCGCTCATGCTCGTCTTCCGCTTTCTCTTTGGGTAGGAAGTGTGGCAGGAAGACCAGCGTAAAGAAGGCTGCCCCTGTCAGGCTCAGCCCGGCAAAGAGGCCAAAATCATTCAGGATAGGAGACTTCACCAGCATCAGGCTGAAGAAGGAACCCACGGTAGTGAAGCTCCCCAGCGTCATAGGCAGCACCAGGTCACTGATCGTTTCCTCTATAGAGCCGCTGTGCTTGTAGTGGCCAAAGAAGTGCAGCGAATAGTTGATCGCTATGCCCAGTACGATAGACCCCGCTGCCAGTGCAATATTAGAAATGCTTCCCCGAGTCAGGCTGATGATCACGATGGCAAACAAGGCGCCAAACGCCACCGGTAGCATCATGATAAATGGCACCCGCTTCCGGCGAAAGAAGAACCAGAGGAACAGCAGCAGCCCTACCAGTGTGATGGTGAGCGTCACGATCGTGTCCTTCTTCATTTGTTTGGCATTGCCCACGGCTACAGCAGTACCGCCGTAGCAGTAGGCTTTGACATTCTTGTGCGAAGCCTCATAGCTTTTCAGCGTGCTGTCTATGCCGCTCACCAGCACGGAGTTCTTGGCAGTCTCGTTAGCCGGATTGGATGGCGCGATGAAGAGGAGTGCACTCTTGTGATCCTTGGTCAGTATGTAGCCATCGTAGAGGTCAAAGTCGCTGTTGAGCTGCAGGTTGTTCAGTTTGCGCAGCGCAATGGTATTGATGCCTATCGGGTCGTCGGCTATGAGGCGCTTCATCACGAGGCCGGTGGCAGAGGTGAGGACCTTGTAGTCCTGCTCCAGTTTTTTCTTCACTTGCTCCTGCGTGAGCATGCTGTCTATGTGCGCATAGTCTTCTGCGGTGAGATAGAGCGGCATGTTTTCATGTACATCATTGTAGAGTGAAAGTGCTGCGTCGTCTTCTACTTTACCGCGTATGTCGGAGATGTAGGGGCTGTATTTTGCGCGGAGCGCAGAGTCCAGCGTAGCGGCATAGGCCGTCAGGTCGTCAGGTGTGGCAGCGCTATCGGTCAGGTTGATGCGCACCACCAGCTTGTCAGCAAAGCGCGAGTGCTTGAATATCTTATTGATCTGCTCTACCTGCTTGCCGTTTGGCAGGGCGCGGCTGATATCCTCCTCTATATGGATGCGCATAGCAAGCGCAATCATCGCACCAAACAGCACCGCGGTCAGGGTATAAAAGAATAGCCTCCGCCGCTCAAAAAAGTAATATAAACCGATCAGGATCTTAGTCATATACTGGTCTCAGGTTCCCCTGCGAAAGCTAATCTCTTTTTAGGATTTTGACCAATAAAAAGGTGATGACCGCAGAGATGACTGCCGCTCCGCTAGCCAGTGCAAAACTACCTACGATATACTGTGTCAGGTTCTTCACGATAGCTGCCGCCAGCTGCTGGTCTTTGATATGGAAACTCATGATCACATGCGCCATCCATTTGTAGATAAAAGCGAGGATCGCGCTCTGCTGTATCATCTGCTCAGCGCTCTCGCCGTGCAGGATCAGCTTGCCCGTCTCATAGCTGCCCCAGAGGATAAATGGGATCATGGGCGGGATACTGATATTGGCTGTGATGATGGCGATGGCTTTATTGAGCCGGAAGATATATGCGACACCGATAGCCAGTATCAGTTGCAGTCCCCATATAGGCGCGATGCCAAAGAAGATGCCGACAAACACCGACATCGCCTTGACAAATGCTGACTCCTCAGACTTGATGAGGTACTCCTGTATCAGTGTCTTGATGCTGCGGCCGAGGATGTAGCGTACGAAGTCTCGCGGCTTGATCCAGAGCAGTGCCCAGGTCACGAGTACGGTATTGAGCACGCTGATGCGTGAGAAGTCCTGAAATGGCCTGAAGTGCGTGATGCGCTCCTCTGCCGGCGGATAATAGACTTTCACGGGTACAGCCTTCACGCCGATGCCGGCCCAGGCCGCGCGTACGATGACCTCTATCTCAAACTCATACTTGCGGGTAAAGAAGTGCATGCCCTCCAGTTTCCTGATAGGGTAGAGGCGGTAGCCGCTCTGTGTATCGGGCAGGTCTATACCCGTCTCAAAACGAAACCAGAAGTTGGAGAATTTATTGCCAAAGCTGCTTTTGCCCGGCACGGATGCCTGGTCCATATTGCGCGCACCGATGAAGATCGCATTGCCATCTTCTTGTAATGCTTTGAGCATAGTAGGCAGGTCCGCTGCGTAGTGCTGCCCGTCAGAGTCTATCGTGATGGCGTAGTCATAGCCCTGTGCACGGGCAAATTCAAAACCCTTGCGCAGTGCGTAACCCTTGCCTTGATTCTTCCCATAGGTGTAGACTTTCACTTGAGGAAAGCCGCTTAGTATCTCCAGTGTATTATCAGTAGAACCATCATTGACCACGCATACATCGTCGGAATACTGCAGTACATCTGTCAGTACCTGAGCGAGGGTCTGGTGATTATTGTAGGTAGGCACCAGTACACAGCAGCGCAGGGAACGGAAGAGTGGTTTGTATGCTGCGCTATCGCTCATGAAACGGTAAAGGCACCTTTGAATTTGAAAAACACAGTCTCTCCTCGCGAATATTGTGCCGATACCTGATACCCCACATCCTCTGCCACAGTATAGCTGATGCTGAGCTGCAGCGATGGGGTCTTGACAGGATCTACGAGGGATAGAAACTTGATAGACGATGCTGTGGCCAGTTGGAATTCTTTGCCGAGCGCTGTGCTCAGTACCTCGCCCAGCATCTGCGTCTGGCACACACCGGGTACTACCGGCATACCGGGGAAATGGCCCTGAAAGATAGCGTGACCCTGATCAAAGGTGACCGTGGCATTCACCTTGCCCTCACTCGCTTCAAGATTATCTATGCGGTAAAAATGGTCTAACAGGGTGGCGCTCATAGCGTACTGATTTGGCGGAGAAAGATAGTCAATTTGATATTCTGGTGAGCGATATTTATAGTGCCCAGACCGCTGTCCGCCCCATTATTAAAGTCGATCACAAGGTTCTTTTTATTATCCGTGCCTGACTCTATGCGCTGGAGCACTTTGCACTGCTTGTCTGTGACATAGTAGTCGTAGCCATTACCCCGCGGGAAGCGGAACGTCGTACTGTTGTCACTCTTGGGCTGGTCATGGGAGCTATTCTCCAGCGGGGGCATGGCCAGATAGCCAAGGTCTCGAGTCAGTGTTTTTACTATGATCTTTTTATTGAGGCTGGGAATGATGTATTTCACAGATGAGCTATGGGGCGTAAACTCCAGGTCAAAGAACTTGAATCCCGTCTCAGTCATAAATACGACGCGCTCCGTCGTATCATCAGTAGCCTTGAAGACCATGAGGCCGCTGAGGTGCTTCTTATAAAAGTCTATCTGGGTAGTGAAGCGCGCAGTACCTACGGGTGTAGTGAATACTGCGGGGCAGTTGGTGAATATATCCAGTGCTTTGGTGCCTTTGGCTACATAGCAGCCCGGCAGCAGGAGGCTAATGAGCAGCAGTGAACACAGCGTCCGGGATATCGCCATTGATCTTTTTATTGGAGAAAGTAATAACCGTGTTATCGCCCGATAGTTCATTCATCTGCATTTTATTGACAGAGTAGTCCGTCTTGTCGATAAAGATAATGATGTCACTGAAAAACTCTTTCAGCCCCTTGGCCAGCGGCTTCATATCCATACGTAGCTGTGTGGTGCTTTCTGATATCTTCACCTGAAAGTTACTGTTATTCAGCGCTGAACCCTGCACACAGTCTACTATCAGGCCATTGACCTGCTGGAATATTTTGGTCTTGTGCATATCCATCTGAGTGGTTTTTGCATCGTCTTTGATCGTCGCTTTGCCATTGCTCATGATGAGCAGGTATTTGAATGGCTTTGTATACTCGAGCCGCACCATGTTAGGCTTTTTGAAATAGAATACTCCCCTTGATTCGACCTTCTCGGCCAGCATGCTCAGGTTCTTTTCCTGTGTGAAGTCACTGCGGATAGACTTTGTAGCCTGAGAGACCTCAGCGAATTTCTTGCGCACAGCAGCTTCGTCTTTCACCGGTGCGAAGGACTGGGCATAGGTGCTAGCAAAAGCGAAAGAGAGTAAGAAGAGTAGGAGGCTATTTTTCATACGCGTCTATATCCAATAAGCGGTCCAAAGGTACGATTTCCAGGCCTTTAGCCCGGGCATTTTGGATAAATTGGGATAGGATAGCGGGCGTATGCAGGCCTGCTTCGTGAAATAAAACGATGTCTCCTGCAGATACACGGCTTACTTTGGCCAGGAGCTTTTGCGGATCTTTCACTACTGTGTCGTAGCTGCGCAGACTCCAGCCTATGCTATGCATGCCAGTCTTCTTTATGCCCCTTGCCACGGCTGGGTCGGTGACCCCAAAAGGAGGGCGGAAGAGGCGCGGAGTTTTGTCAATAACGCTATTGATCTTTTCATTGCATTGTTTTATCTCGGCTGCAATAGTCCTACCCATCTGCAACGGGAAGGTACGGAGATGCCAGTAGCTGTGATTGCCCACCAAGTGCCCCTCCTGCACGATCTTCTTCAGCATCTCTTCACGGCCATCGATATTCTGACCGATGCAAAAGAAGGTGGCGGGAGTTTTTTCTGCTTTCAGAATGTCGAGGATAGCTGAAGTATGTTCATTTGGCCCGTCATCAAAGGTGATGGCGATCTGAGGTTTTTTCTCGCTTCCTTTATTGTAAGAGTGCAGGAAGTAGTTTAAGCCGATGAAGTAAGAGC
>JAFDYP010000565.1 GCA_018267355.1 Bacteroidota bacterium | reverse complement strand
CCACTTGAAGACCTAGTTAATGAAGGAAACATTGGTCTTATTCAAGCAGCACAAAAGTTCAATCCAGATAAAGAAGTAAGATTCATCAGCTATGCTGTTTGGTATATCAGAGCGAGAATAAGCGAATACATCAATAACCATAGCCGACTTATAAGACTTCCCAGCAATAGACTTAGACAGATAAGCAAAATGAATGCTACTCTTTCAGAGATAGAAAAGGGTACGTCTGAAGTCAGTTCATCCGAACCAGACCCTGACATTTATGACTATCTGAAGACATTGGAATCAACAAGGATTCAATCATTGGACTTGTCCTATGGTGAAGAAGAATCATTGGCCCTAATAGATACTATACAAGATTCAATGTTCCCAGATGCTGATGAATTGATGGATAAGGACGTTCTGGCAAACAAACTGGAAGCTATCCTTGATACACTACCCAGACAGTATAAGGAAGTCCTAATAAGGCTATATGGCATAAATAGAGACGAAAGAATGACCCTAGACCAGATAGGGAAGGAATTGGGAGTATCAAGGCAAAGGATTCAACAGGTAAGCCAACGTGCCTTGAAACAGCTAAGAGCCAATTTGCCCATAACACTATTAGAAGAACTAAACCTATGAGATACCAACCCAAGAAAGGTGGAGCTGCAACCTATCAAAAAAGGCAGCTAATCCTAAATGACTTGTTCCAGAAGAAGACGGAACTGTTTTGGACGAACAAGCAGCTAAAGGAATATATGATAGTCAGATATGGCTATACCAACAATACCGCCCAAAAGTACTGTGAATACCTATGGCAGATGATAAGGGACGAAGTAAAGGTTGACTATGAACAAGACCTGGCACAGACTATTGAGTATATGACCCACCAAATTCAAGAAGCTGAAGATTCATTCACCCGTTTGCAATGGGTCAAAGAGCTAAATAAGATAAAGGGACTTCAAATCAAGAAAGTTGAAGTCACTGGTGAAATCAATCATATAGAGACAATCAAGCTTGTTAGCCATAAAAGGGAACCAGCAGCAGCCTTGGCTATTGAAGTCAAGCCAGAACTACCAGTAGCCACTATTGAACCAGTGGTTATACCATTAACGAAACCTGATGAAAATGAACTGAACCTTGAAAAACTCCAAAAGCAATAATCCGAATGGAGAGCTAACTATCAATCATACTGATGTCTTCACTTGGAACCTTGAAGCCTATGAAGCTGGAAAGCGTTTTATCATCAATCAAGGTGGTTCACGTTCCAGCAAGACTTATTCTATTTGTCAACTATTGGTTTATCTAGCCATTCAAGAACGTTTGATAATATCCATAGTAAGAAAGACATTGCCAGACTTGAAAGGGTCGGTAATGAAAGACTTCTTTGAAATCCTGAAGGAGCTGAACCTATACAACGAAGCCAATCACAACAAGACAGATAACACCTACACATTCTCAAATGGTTCCCAGATTCAATTCTATGGTCTGGATTCCGAACAAAAGATGAGAGGTCGTAAAAGAGACATAGCCTATCTGAATGAAGCCAACGAACTATCATCTGAAGAATTCCTTCAGCTTAACCTTAGAACCTCTAAGACCTTATTCATTGACTTTAATCCTTCAGACAGTGAACACTTCCTTTATGACCTTATCACTGATGAAAGAGCGGTCCTAATCAAGTCTACCTACAAGGACAATACTTTCCTATCACCTGACCAAGTGCAAACCATTGAAGACCTTATAAAGACAGATATTAACGCTTATAGGGTCTATGCACTAGGGGAAAGACCCATCAACCAGACAAGGATATACAATCACTTCCAGAAGTATGTTGATGAACCTGACTATACTGATTGGTGCTATGGACTGGACTTTGGCTTCAGTCACCCAATGGCACTGGTCAAAGTGATGTATGGTGATGATAATAGGGTCTATATAAGGCAACTGGTATATGAATCCAAACTTACCAGTTCCCAACTCATAGATAAGATGAATGCCATCTTCAAAGATTCAGATAGGGGCAAACCAGTCTATTGTGACTATTCCAGACCAGAATTGATAGAAGACCTTAAGAATGCTGGATTTAACGCCCTAATAGCCAATAAGAGCGTAAAAGACGGCATAGACTATGTAAAGACCTCTGAAGTATACGTTCACGCTGATTCAAGCGATATATGGAAGGAATACAAGCTGTACAGTTACAAGTCTGTTGGTGATGTCATAAGTGAAGAACCCATAAAGGAAAATGATGATGCTATGGATGCTATCAGATACGCCTTGTTTACCAGAAAGAAGAAGGGGTCTGGTAAGTGGGATTATGAGTATGTTTTTATCTAAAAATATTTTCTCTGAATCTATACTTTCTGACTTAGAGAGATATTTATCTATACTATGAGATTAGATGATAAATACTGTTGTTATTGCGGTTACCTATTAGGCAATCTTAAGGAAACAACGAAAGAACATATAATACCGCAATCCAAAGGAGGTAACAATAAATACATCAACAAGGTTCATTGTTGCAAAAGCTGCAATGGATTAAGGGACAATCTTTCATTTGAATCCTTTTATTCTAAAGTTGAGACAATGATGAATGAAGCCAAAGTAAGAAATGATATGGGTGAGTATTACAACTGTGAAGGGATGTTGGAAAACATTAAGTATGTGAAAGAGTATGCTGATAAAATGGGTGACGAATTAAAATACAAAACCCGTCCTAGTTGACGGGTTTTGTATTTATGGCCGCTTTTCAGCAGCGTTTAAGCCTATCTGAAGTCCTACTTTTGTGAATAAAAAGTATGCTATGACTAGTCATTTTTATGAGGGATAACTGGTATATTTGAGTTAAAATCATAAGATGAAAACAGGAGATGAATTATATGAAGACCTGCTTAAAGCAATTGAAGCAAAGAAGGGTGAAAGGATAAATGATGACACTATACCTTTTGCTCTATTACACCACGTAGCCAACAATCTAACAAGTATAACTGTCAATGGTGTTAAGCAATTCGATGTAAGAAGTGATTACGAAATACTTTGCCACATATACCAAAAGTGGAAAAGTGATTACGAAGCTTTTACAACGGATTATAAGGATAATCCTAATGTAAACATTAACTACGGTAATGTAAGCGTTAGAGAAATGGTACGCCATAAGGATAAGTTTGAGGCGTTGTTTGCAGAGATTGATAGCTTGGGAGTATTTAAACCTGTCAACTTCTAAGCTATCGCAGAAAATGATTAATTATGAGGTATCATCCTAAAAACCCAGCTTTCCGAGAAAGGGATAGAGTGAAAGTAAAGGAAAGCTGCATATCCGAGTATTCACACTATAAAATCCAATCTGATACAATTCTTGTAGTGGACTATTATGATACTTCAGGTAAGGTTGTATGCGAAGTGAGTGAAAACGCAATTGCATTGATAAAGGAATCACATCTTGAATTAGTAGGTCCGTTTTATAAGTCGAAATAAACTATATTACTATTTGGTAATTAAGGATTTATTGTTATATTTTTGCAGATATAAAAATTAACCAATGAGCGTACATTACAAAAAAGCTGCCGATAAGAATTTAGAACTGGAACTGCTACTTAACCCAGAACAAATAGACGAATGGAAAGAGCAAATGAAACTTATTGCTGTTCCTGTTGACCTTCAAAAAAGACGGGAGTTTTTAGATAAACTAATTACCCGAAAAATACCACTTGAAAAGATTATTGAAGAAGCAAACACAGATTACTTTGATGTTTATGGTTGCTTTCTTGTGAATGGCAGATGGTCTTTTAATCCTTGGTATGCTGATACTGAAAAGTGGGACAGGTTAGGTATAATTAGTATAGAACCAATCGAAATTGCTTCGCAAATAGGCAAATTCGTTCGTCTAACCCTATCAGACAATAGAACCCTAGACTGTGCTATCGAAAGTTACAATGAAGAAACTAGGCTGGTCAAGTACCTAAAGGTTGACAAAGTAATAGCTATAAATCAAGGGTGGGAGGAACCCGAAGTTGTGAATGCTGATGAAAATAACTTTGGATACATATCAGTTAGTTCCATTCGAGGCATACAGGATTATGCTGGGATTACTAATCGAATAGCATTTAATCAGGTTGTATAGGGCAATACATCATAACCCTATCACAACTTATACCTTTGTAGGGTCATTCGTTTTCACGCTTGAATGTTAAAATTTAATGGAGGCCAAAAGTGTCCAATGGCGTGTACATTAGCGATATGTCGCATACGTTATATCCATCAAGTGATAATCAAACCACATATATTCAACACCCTTCAAACCCTTTGATATCAATGGGTTCAGGCTATTGATGTTTTAAATAAAGTCGTTTAAAAGTTTGGAAGGAATGATGCAATAGCTACATTTGCATCAGCGAAAGCGAACCAAGTTCTTTGACAAGTGATATTAGCAAGGCTTCAATCTAAATCTACTGGTTGTCCTTTTGGTTGTCCTAGACCACGAATATCACTTGAAACGTAGCAATAGCGTCATATCTAAACTCCCTAAAGGGAGGCTTTAATACAAAATGCAAACCGATGACAGGAGTATAATAATGGTCGCACTCCGTTCAGAAAACGATAATGCAAAGGAGAGCAAAAGCTGCTGCTATTTCAGTGGGAATTACTGACAAAGGGGGTTTTGAGGATAAGTTTTTGCGTGCGATATGTGGCTGTGCGCTGTCTGAGATCACAGATCCAACATCTCACCCTCTACCTCATAAGGGGCAGCGGGTATTTCTATAGGGATGGTGCGCTGTGGCAGGTCTACCAGATCATAGCTGCCTACCTTGCGCAGGTCCATCACCATCTTGCCATCCGTACCTACGTAGAATGGCTTCTGGAATTTGGCGCCGTAGATCAGGTCGCGCCAGGTATAGGACATACGGATGTAAATGGTCTGCGCGTAGGTCTCGTCATAGCCGCGCAGGGTGATAAAGATCTCTATCTCCTGATCCTTCATATCCTGCTCGGTCATGCCGTAGAGCGGGCTTTGGTCGTCTATGATATGATTGATGGTCCAGCTCAGCGGAAACATAGCGATCTTAGACAGCTCCAGATTGAGCTGCTTAAATCTGCGCAGGCCGTCATTATTGCTGTTGTCCACCCAGCTGTAGTTTACCGTGGCCTCGAGGTCCATGATGTTTGACGTGCGCTGATTGGCAAAGATGAACTGCAGGCCTGTCAGTTCGCCTACCGGCGCGATGATGAGGTTGCGGCCAAACTTCATCAGGGGTTTCGGTTTTGAGAAGCGGCCATACAGGGTGCCGGTGAGTACCGCAAAACCCATGAGCCCGGTGAAGGCCTCCAGCGATGCCATCCAGCTGCTGAATACATCTACCGGGTACATAGCGCCATAGCCTACTGTAGTAAAAGTCTGGCTGGAGAAGAAGAAGCACTGCATGAACTTACTGATGCCGCTCACACCACTCACGCCGTTGATACCTTGTGCGTCACAGAGGTAGTATACTACTGCGTAAAAGAGGTTGACACCGCCATAAAAGAGAAACACGGTGATCCAGTAGTTCTTCCACTTAGTAGTGAGCAGCCAGTGATAGAGGTCAAAGTCTATGCGGTCGCCGGTCACCTTGCGGATATTGTAGCTGCCGTCCAGGTTGACCGTGCGCTGGCGGCCCTCCTGTGCGCCGTGGTCCAGGCCTATATCTACATTGTTGCGGTTTCTGTTTATCCGGTCGCGGAGCGCCATGGTATGCGGTTTTTCAGATGCAAAGATAGTTGTGTTTCTATCATTGCATATCTCACACCGGGCGCAGGCGTATTTGCTGTTTTTGTGCCTTTGCGCGGAGGTAGATGGCGCGGGCGCGTTCTTTGTTTGTCACGCGCGTATAGGCGGAGGCCTTTCTGTTGATCTGGCGCAGGCGTATCAGCCAGTTTCGGCCTTCTATGTATTTATTGAAGGCCAGCAGCCGCTTTTCAGAGCTTACAAATTTGCGCTGGGCGCGGCACAGATTGCGCACCTCGGCGGTCTGATCTACCCATTTATCCAGTGTGCGATTGGCGTCGTGCAGGGCTGTTATAGCAGAGTCGGCGAGCTGACGGTAGAGGCTATCTGCACTATGTGGGTCCATACTCGCAGCACTCAGTGCGCGGGCCTGCACCATCAGTGCGCGGTAGGAGCGGTAGCCCGCGCTCACATCGAGCCGGTAGGTACGCATAGAGGTGAATACCGTATCTGCTATGAAAGTGAAGTTGAGATAAAGGTTTGTATCCGCTTTCATCTTCTGCGCGCAGAGCTGATCACGTACGGTCTTGATCTCATGGTCAAAGTCATCTGCCATACCGGTGCGGGTATCTGCCATCTGGTAGAGTATGCGCCTGCTGACAGGCTCCTCCTGATGGTAAGTGTTGCAGCGGAGCATAAAGTCGCTGAACATTTGGTCTGTGTACTGTCTTTCGCGGGTCAGGCGTTCTTTGTCATGTGGTATGGTGTCATGCAGCATCTGTAGGGTGGTGATGGCGCGCAGCGAGTCTCCTATCCTGGTGGCTGGTATCGTATGTGGATTGACTCTGGTGTGCTGGCTATAGAGATAGGCCAGGCGTTTGCTGTTTGTGGCCCGCGACCTGATGCAGGATTTGATGGCCGCTTTACTGCGCTTGACGGCGGATACCAGGCGGATGGAAATGTGACGGGTGCTGGCCAGCATACTATCGAGATAGCCGCTTGCTATCTGGCGCTTTTGCTCATTGAAGTTGTTGCGCTCCATGTGTTCTTTATCCAGCAGCAGGATCATGCTATCATAGTGCAGTATGGCGCGGTCTGCGCGGCGGATGATGGTATCGCACAGCGTCAGCTCGGCGAGGGTGTCCTTTACCTTGCGGTGTAGCTCGGCCGCTGCCTGTTCCGCTTTGACAGTCCAGGCTTCGCCTATGTGGAGTTGGTTGTTATGATTGTGTGCGTAGCTTTTCTGGCCGTCTTCTATGATGCGGTCATCAGCTGTCATGGCCACGTATCGCAGGCCGTAGGCATCATCGTGACGACTACTGTTGTACTTGCTGTCTATCCAGAGCACCTTGTAGTAGTAGCTGCTGTCACGGGCGAACTGCTCCATGCTGAGTGGTGGGTCCATGAGTTGCCAGCCGGGATTGGCGGGCAGGTGGTCGCGCACAAATATGTCTGATGACACCATGTAGTACCTGTCCACCGGGTCGCGTACAAAGTGCGGCCGATAGCGCACGATACGAATCGGCCCGAGGCTAAAGACACGGTACTGGGCCACGTACCCCGCGTCCCAGGTCACATCTATGGGTCGCCACTGGCCGTCGAGATAGACCATATTCCACATGTGCTCATCTGTATAAAATGTATCTGTGATGTCCACTTCTTCGTTTTTAGTATAGCCGGCTATCTGCGCTGCCTTGATACCTGCATGGCGGCACAGCTCGGTGAAGAGGTCTGCGTAGCCCGTGCAAATAGCACGGCGGCGGCGCAATGTCTGTCGCACAGACTGATGTGAGAAGTCATAGCGCAGGCCTTTTTTGACATCGTATCGGATGTGGTAGCACATCCAGCTGTGTATGGCGGCTATTTTGCTGCTATCATCCGGCAGGCCACGGGTGAGGTGGCGACTGAGGGTCTGCGGGCGATAGGTGAAAAAGAACGGCACATGCCGGTGGCTGCGGGGCAGCGCATCAGCACTGGCACAGCCCATGATCATTAGAAACAAAAGAGCCAGGATACCGCCTCGCATAGATATTCGATAATGGTAAAGTATGACTTTTATTATTCTGCCGCGGCAAGTGGATAAAGCGTTGCAGCGTTTTTAGGTAAATTGATCTGTGTTTTAAATATTTTTGGCATCCTGATCATTCACATGACCACTGGCTACGATATAAAAGAAATAGCAAAAGCTACAGGCGGCAAACTATACGCCGGTGCCGGAGAGGAGAAGATCATTCAGCACCTGCTGCTCGATAGCCGCAGGGTACAGTATCCGGATAGCAGCCTCTTCTTTGCCCTGCCGGGTGCGCGGCAGGATGGGCATCAGTTCATAGCCGAGCTCACTGCGCGTGGTGTACAGAACTTTGTAGTGACCAAGGCTGACTGGGCTGAGCGCTATCCCAGGGCTAATTTCATAGTGGTAAAAGATACTATCGCTGCACTGCAAAAGCTGGCTGGCTACCACCGTAGCAAATATCAGTATCCCGTGATCGGCATCACGGGCAGCAATGGCAAGACCATCATCAAAGAGTGGCTCTACCAGCTGCTGAATGAAGACTACAAGATCGTGCGCAGCCCCAAGAGCTACAACTCGCAGATAGGTGTGCCGCTCTCGCTCTGGCAGATGAGCGACCGGCAGGACCTGGCCATCATAGAGGCGGGTATCTCTGAGAGCGATGAGATGGATAAACTGGCACGCATCATCCAGCCCACACTCGGTATCTTTGCCAATATAGGCGAGGCGCACAATGAGGGCTTTCTGAACCTGAAGCACAAGGCGAAGGAAAAACTGAAGCTCTTTACCAAGGTCGACCGCCTGATCTACTGCAAGGATCACGCAGATGTCAATCAGGCCATCACGGAGATCAATGGGCTGAAAGGCGCGGACGCCATACCGGTCTTCACCTGGTCGCAGCACTCAGATGCGGATGTGCGCGTCACCTCTATCCTGCAGCAGAATAATCACTCCTATGTCTCCGCGCAGTATCACGGCCAGGACTTCGACTTTGAGATCCCCTTTGCAGACAAGGCCTCAGTAGAGAATGCGATGCACTGCGCCTGTATGCTCCTGGTACTGGGTAAGGACTTTGGTATGCTGCGCGCCCGTATGCGCCTGCTGACCCGCATAGCCATGCGCCTGGAGATGCGCGATGCTATCAATAACTGCTCACTGATCAACGACAGCTACAACTCTGACTTTGAGTCGCTGCGTATAGCCATAGACTTTCTGCGCCAGCAAAACCAGCATCCGCGCAAGACCATCATCCTCTCAGACATCCTCCAGAGCGGGCGCAGCGAGCTGGACCTCTACACAGAGGTGGCTAAACTGCTAAAGCAAAATGGCATCTACCGCCTCATAGGCATCGGTCCGTCTATCTCCCGCGAGAAAAAGATCTTTGAGGCGGCGGGGCTCGCAGAGCTGATTTGCTACAGCACTACCGAGGAGATGCTGAAAGAGTTTGACACTACTACCCTGCATGATGAGGTCATCCTGCTGAAGGGTGCGCGCCAGTTTGAGTTTGAGCGGATAGCCAAACTGCTGGAGAAAAAAGCACACCAGACCGTGCTGGAGATCAACCTCAATGCGGTGGTCAATAACCTCAAGGTCTATCAATCACTGCTACGGCCGGAGACAAAGCTCATGGCTATGGTCAAGGCTTTCAGCTATGGCAGTGGTAGCTATGAGATAGCCAATGTGCTGCAGTTTAACCGGGTGGACTACCTCGCAGTGGCCTACGCAGATGAGGGCGTAGAGCTGCGCAAGAATGGCATCACGCTACCCATCATGGTCATGAATCCCGAGGAGCGCAGCTTTGAGGCCATGGTCACGCACGGCCTGGAGCCCGATATCTACAGCCTCTCGCTGCTGGATAAGTTTGTAGCGATACTCAAGCTGAAGCGCAAGTCTGCTACGGCACGGTATAAGATACATGTAGAGCTGGAGACGGGCATGAACCGCCTCGGCTTTGAGATGCACGATATCCCTGCGCTCATAGACCGCATCAAGGCCGCTGAGAGCATCGAGGTGGCTTCTGTTTTCTCACACCTCGCCGCCAGTGAGGCGCCGGAGTATGATGCGTTCACACGCGGGCAGATAGCCTCCTTTGAGCAGATGAGCGGCAGGATCTGTGCGGCATTCAGCTATCCTGTGATCAGGCATATACTCAACTCGAGCGGCATCTCCCGCCACACCACGGCGCAGTATGATATGGTGCGCCTCGGCATCGGCCTCTATGGGCTCGACCCCACACCTGCCGTGCAGGCGCGACTGCTGCCGGTCTCTACATTGAAGACCACCATCTCGCAGATCAAGCATGTGAAAGCGGGCGAATCCGTAGGCTATGGCCGCGTGGGCAAAGTGGAAACAGACAAGACCATCGCCACCGTAGGTATAGGCTATGCCGATGGCCTGGAGCGCCGCCTGAGCAATGGCACCGGCCGCATGCTCGTAGGCAGCCACCTGGCACCCGTCATAGGCAATGTATGTATGGACATGACCATGATAGATATCAGTGGCATAGATGCCCGCGAGGGCGATGAGGTGGTAGTTTTCGGTGCCCATCCGCGCGTAGAGGAGGTGGCCAAAGCCGCCGGCACCATAGCCTATGAGATCCTGACGGGTATCTCGGCCCGGGTGAAGCGTGTCTACTTCCAGGAGTAGGGCTATTCGCCAGATCAACCTCTCCCATCTGCCTTCGGCATCTTCCCTCTCCTAAAATAGGAGCGGGAAGAACCTACCGTCTGAGACGGATTCATAATTTTTTTAAGTCTTGAAGAATTTCAAGCATGAGATTTTATTTTAAGCTACGGTTTTAAACGCCTTCAACTTTAACAAAAGGAATTTATTATTGATAAATAGTATTCGTACCTTACTGATGATTTATCCACTTAAATCTTCTGCTTATGAGTATGTTATTGTACTTGATCAGAATAGATGACCCCTCGCTGCATACCCTCCTGCAGGATAGCAGCCACCTCGCGGATATGCTCGACCGCGATGACCTCCGGATGATAGATATAGACAAGGACTGGGATGGTATCCTGTTTCTGCTCACCGGCACCTCTCTGGCCGGCTGCACAGACCACCCGCTGTCGCATATCTTCTTTAGCGGCCAGGCGGTAGATGAGCGCCAGGACTTTGGCTATGGACCGGCGCACTATCTCAGGCCCGCTCAGGTCTCAGCACTGAGCGCGCAGCTGGCAGCTATAGAGCCGGTATCGCTGTATGCGCGCTATAGCCCGGCTGTGATGACGCAAGAGGACGTATACCCGTCAGGCTGGGATGATCAGGAGGATGCCGATGCGCTGGTGCGGTCCTACAGCAGGATACGGGACTTCTACGCTGCTGCCACCCGAGATGGCGAGGCCATCATCACGCTGCTGGTGTAGTATCGCCCACCATCTGCTCAAATGCCTTCCACAGGTTGTCCTCCGGTACGGGGGCTGTGATCCGTACGCTTTCTTTTTTGACAGGATGGATGAACTCGATCGCTCTCGCATGGAGGCAGATAGAGGCATCGCGGTTAGAGCGCTTCGCACCATACTTGAGGTCACCCTTGATGATACAGCCCATGTGTGAGAGCTGCACCCGTATCTGGTGGTGGCGGCCCGTATGCGGGTCTACCTCGAGCAGGTAGTAGTTGTCAGAGCTGGCCAGGAGCTTGTATTCCAGTTCGCAGCGCAGAGCGCCTTTGGTGCCCTCGGGGTAGACGTAGGAGGCGTTTTTCTCTTCGTTCTTTCGCAGCCAGTCTACCAGCACCCCTTGCTGCTGTGCGGGCGGGCTCTGTACGATGGCCCAGTAGGTCTTTTGTATCTCGCGCTTCTGAAACATCTCGTTGAGCCGCTGCAGCGCCTTGGTCGTGCGGGCGAAAAGTACCAGACCGCTCACCGGCCTGTCTATGCGGTGTACGATACCGAGAAAGACCTCTCCAGGTTTGTCATATTTCGCCTTGATGTATTGCTTCACGATATCGCCCAGGGTCTCATCGCCGGTCTTGTCTCCCTGCACGAGCATGCCGGCGGGTTTATTGACCGCTATGATGTGGTTGTCTTCGTAGAGTATCCGGAGGTCGTCGACTGTCATGGTTT
>JAFDYP010000564.1 GCA_018267355.1 Bacteroidota bacterium | reverse complement strand
AGCATAGGTATGACTATTTATCACGAGACTATAATAGTCGGTGCGGGTTTCGCTGATATCTGTATGGCCATCAAGCTGCGCGAGGTCGGGCATCGGGATCTGCTCATACTGGAGCGAAATGATGCGATAGGAGGCACGTGGTACGACAACTCGTACCCCGGAGCAGCATGTGATGTGGAGTCTCACCTCTATTCATTTTCATTTGCGCCTAATCCTAAATGGAGCCGACAGTTTGGGCCGCAGCAGGAGATCCTACGCTATATGGATCATTGTGTAAGTACCTATGACCTGAGTGATAGTATCCGCCTGCGGTCGGAGGTCGTATCTGCCTCGTTTGAGGAGAGCACGGGTCTTTGGCATATTACCGTCCGCGGTGGGCAGGAGTATACATCGCGCTTTTTTGTATCATGCTCCGGGGGGCTTAGCGATCCCGCCTACCCCGGCATCAGGGGTATTGATACTTTCGGGGGCAAGATCTTCCACTCTGCGCGCTGGGATCATAGCTACGACTACAGCGCCAAGCGTGTAGCGGTGATCGGTACCGGTGCGAGTGCGATACAGATCATACCTGCTATAGCAGACCGGGTCAAAAAGCTGGAAGTGTTTCAGCGGACACCTGCATGGGTCATACCCAAGCCTGACAAGGCTATCTCATCCTTTCGCAAAGCGATGTATGAGCGCCTGGGATTCATGCGTGCGCTCTACAGGTGGAGGCTCTACTGGCAGCATGAGCTCATGGCTATCGGCTTTGTGATAAACCCCACATTGTTGCGCCTCTTTGGCAAGGTAGCTGCCAGACACATCAGCCGCTCGGTAAAAGATCCGGTTTTGCGCAAAAAACTCATGCCTTCATATGTGATAGGCTGCAAGCGCATCTTACTCTCCAATGACTACTATCCCGCGCTCCAAAAACCGAATGTCTCGGTCATGACAGAAGCCATATCTGAGATAAACTCCAGGGGAGTACTCGCAGCAGATGGCAAACAATACGACGTAGACCTGATAGTGCTGGCTACGGGCTTTCAGGCGGCAGAGAATGTGACTCGATTTGCAGTCAAAGGTCTGAATGGCCGGGATATGAACGAGGCCTGGCAGAGTGGTGCAGAGGCCTATCTGGGTACTACTGTCAGCGGCTTCCCCAATATGTTTCTGGTGGTAGGTCCTAATACAGGCCTGGGCCATAGCAGCATGATCCTGATGATAGAGGCGCAGGTGGGCTATATCGTACAGGCTATACAGCAGGCTACGCAGCGATCTGCCAGGTATCTGGATATCAAGAAACATGTACAGCAAGACTACAATCAGAAACTGCAAGATGAACTCGCACGCTCTGTCTGGCAGTCTGGTGGCTGCCATAGCTGGTATCAAAATAAAGATGGCAAGAATGTGACGCTATGGCCGGGCTTCACGTTTACATTTATGAAGCGGACTAAACATTTTGAGCCTGACAAGTATGACTGGGCGGTATCCTGAGTTACCACTTGGCAAAATGCTCCTCCACCACACCCTGACCGGTGAAATTATGCAGCACTCCGCCCAGCCTGACCGTACCCGCAAAAGTCCCGAACGGCTGCTTGAATCTGCTCATCATAACCAGTGCATTGATATCCTCTCCACGCACGCCGCGAGGGGTAAATTTCATGTTCAGCGTACCATCCAGTGTCGTGATCTGCCAGGTGTTTTTATCTACAGGCCGCTCATAGCTAAAGGTGGCCTGCGATAACTGCTGCACTTTGCCATTTACCCATAGTGCGTTTTCTATACTGTTATTAAAATCGCCTACGAGATTGACACCAAACTCAATGCCATGATCGGTGACTGCATTCATAGAGGCCCAATTCCAGAATGTATGACGGGGAGGGTAGCCTTTGCTAAAATCCAAGCCACCTATCGTACCATCAAATTTGATGGGCGCGCCGTCTATCGTACCTTCCACTGTAGCAGGCAGCAACAGATTTTTGTAAGTGTGATGAAAAGGCCTGTCACCGGCGGGAGCGATGGTAGTGCTGCCGTTGCCATTTTCCGTCAGAGACAGGTTGATATGGATCCGCTTGCCGGCAGATGAGCATATGATTCTGTCTGTGTCTGCTTTGATAGAGAAATTTTTCAACTGCCAGGTGCTGCGGAGGTCAGGATCAAAAGCGGCACCGAACCCCAGCGGCACGGTTGTTTTCTCCTCTACATACTGACCTGTCTGCGTGTCAAAAAAGTAAACAAAGGCTGTGGCCACCATGCCAGCATCTGCTATGGCAAACCCGACACAATACCTCGTGCTGAAGGCACTGGTAAATATCCAAGCCTTGCGCTGAGAGCGGCGCCGAGCGGACCAGGGTGTGGTGCTCATATCCGCCACCGGGCCCGCATAAAGTCCGAAAGGGACAGGTCCGTTTGCAACTGACTTCAAAGAATCTGGAGCTTGTGGCAGCATGGGTATAGTATTTGGATATGGTATGAATGTACAGAATAACTACCTAAACCGGATGTGCCCGCATATGAGGCTATACGGGTTTCGTTAAATATTGCATATTGACGTGGGAATAGCATTGATATACATTAATTTTGAAGTTACTAAAAGGGTTTATGAAAGGAATATGGATAGCACTGCTTTTGATGGCCGGTGCTGTAGGTGTGCATGCACAGGATGACCGCTATTATGAGAATAATAATGGCGGAGGCGACGATGTTTACACCGACAATACACAAACTGAAGCGGAGATGGATCAGTCTGCTACCAGCTATCAGACTTTTTACAACGACCTGGACCCATACGGGCGCTGGATACAGAGCCCGTCCTATGGCTACGTCTGGAGTCCGGCGCAGGTGGGAGCGGGGTTTGAGCCCTATCTGACTAACGGGTATTGGGAGTACACGGAGTATGGATGGACATGGGTCTCGGATTATGCATGGGGCTGGGCCACCTTTCACTATGGCAGGTGGTATATGGACCCCACCTATGGTTGGGTATGGGTGCCCGGCTCACTATGGGCTCCAGCCTGGGTAGACTGGGGTCAGTACGAGGGCTACTACTGCTGGGCACCTCTGTGGCCGGGCGAGTACACATCTACACATTACGGCAGCAGGGATCACCACTGGTATTTTACGCAGCAAAATCACATAGTAGATCACGATCTCTCCAATCACGTGGTGAGTCCATCGGTGGTCCGTCCCGAGGGAGGGAACCTGGAGCCGCACATCATCCATATAGATCATATAAGCGCATTGGATGGGTCAAAGTTT
>JAFDYP010000563.1 GCA_018267355.1 Bacteroidota bacterium | reverse complement strand
TGAGGCGTTGATCTGGCGCAGCACTACCTGATTGTGCGTCCAGGCCAGCTCAAATACGCGGTCTTTGTGATGCTTGTCCTGGTATTTATCTACGAGGCCCTGGCAGCCCTCTCGTGTATCGGCTATGCCCAGCAGCATATCTACGGTCACTGTCTCATCCTCCTCCAGTACTATCTGATGCCGTATGGAAACTATAGGATCCAGTACCGGTCCCTGACTCCCAGAGAGCGGATCTGCCGAGGTCATCGCTTTTGGGTTGGCTACCGTATTGCCACGGCCTATGAACTGCATCCTGTCCGTCTCAAATGACGTCTCCACTGCCTTTGTACCGTGTACTTTCATCAGGTGAAACATCCACGGTTCTTTGTCATTGGCCCCTCGCGGGCGGCGTGTACAGATGATCGCATTTTGCCCTTTCAGGATCTCTGTCTGCACAAAGAGATTGCTGAAGGCAGGGTGCGCAGCATCTGCTGCGGGAGGCGCTATGACCACCTCGGCATAGCTGGTGATATCGAGCACTTTCTTTCTGCCGGACCTATTGATCAGGTAGAGCCTGCGCATCTCGATATCATCCTCCGGAGAGACCACTATCTCTGTGTGCATCTCTATGTCCTGCTGCCTGTCACGCAGGTCAGCCCGGCCCTGCGAGAAAGCCGCCTCATAATACTTACTCTTGCGCAGGGTAGGCTGATGCGAAGTGGACCAGTAGTCTCCCGTCTCAAGGTCGCGGACGTAGCAGAAGGTACCCCAGTTGTCAGACGTGCTGTCTTCACGCCATCTGGTCACTGCCAGGTTCTTCCACTTGCTGTAGCCGCCTCCGGCGTTGGTCACCATGACGTGATAGTTGCCATTGGAGAGGAGCTGGACCTCCGGCACGGCAGTATTCGCATTGCGTATGATGCGCACCTCTGAGCCGCTCACTATAGAGTGTGCATCTGCAGTATCTGTGGTATGTGCGTAGTAGGAGGTAGCCTTTGGTATACGCTCCTCCAGCAGCAGCATGGTAGCCTGAAACTGCGGCTCGGCTTCAAACCGCTTCTGCATAGGCTGGCTGAGCAGCAGGTAGGAAAGTGAAAGCAGGCTCATACCCTGATGGTGTGCCATATATGACTGTACGAGCGCAAAGGACTGGCCGCGCGGCAGGCGCGATGGTGTATAGTCCACCGCTTCATACATGCCATACTTACCTTCAAAACCCATCGTAGCCATTTGCTGTAGATTGGTACAGGCGCGCTCAGGTGAGACCATCAGGGCCATGACAGAGGCATAAGGTGCTATGACGAGGTCTTCTCCCAGCCCTCTCTTCAGACCGAGGCCGGGTACTCCAAATGCCTTGTATTGATAGTTCTGCGCGGCATCTATCATGTTATAGCCGCTCTCAGATATACCCCATGGCACGCCGCGCTCTTTGCCATATTGTATCTGGCGCTGCACGCTTGTTTTGTCCGTCTGGTTGATCAGTGTCTTATCAAAGCTGGGCATGACCAACATAGGCATCAGATACTCAAACATGCTTCCGCTCCATGAGAGCAGGATAGGATTCCCATTCACGTTTACGATCAGACGGCCCAATGCAAACCAGCTCTCCTGAGGTATCTTGCCCTGCGCGATAGCGAGAAAGACTGTGAGCCGGGCCTCTGACGCGAGGAGGTCGTAGAAGCTGCTATCCATGCGATGCTCATCAGCATTATAGCCGATGGTGAGGAGCCGTTTGTTTTTGTCATAGAGAAAGTCCCATTCCATGTCTGCAAAATCGGCGCACTGTCCGGCCAGGTACTCTGTGGCAGATATAAATGCCTTGGCCTGATCGCTACCGGCTATGACGGCAGCATTGTATGATTCAAACCAGGGCTGATCGCTATGATGAGCCGTAGATACGGATAGCATAGAGATCTCTCTCAGCGTAGGGATAGCGGGTATTGGGATCGTAGCCAGCACATCTGCCGGGAGCGAGAGAAATACCCATGGTGTGAGCTTCTTCATCTCTTCCAGAGGCGCAGTGATCTGAGTTTCCAGTGCCTTCTTCCAGTAGTGCGTTTTGCTGGCATCATCGGTCTGCAGGTACTTTGATACATTGCCGTACTTTGCCAGCAGGCGCTCCAGTGCTATGCGTGTATCGTAGAGAGTAGCCGGCTGTACACTGCATATCGACTCCAGCTCTGACTTAAATTCTTTCAGTACAGCAAAGTCTCTCTTATGTACCGTGTCCGCTAGTATCCTCAGTGTATTTCTGAGGCTTTCAAAGAGGTTTTCACCTATCACTTGTTGGTCCGGTATCGTCAGGAGGCCTTGTCGCAGCGTGAGCAGATGGCCTCCGAAGTTGCCGCTATCTACCGAGGATATGTATCTGGGCCGGAGCGGAGTGAGCGTTTGCGTATCGTACCAGTTGTATAGATGTCCGTGAAAGCGCTCCATTTTCTGCAGGGAGGAGAATGTACCACCTATCCTGTCCAGCATCTCACTCAGTGTGATATAGCTAAAGTCAAATGCGGTCAGCGATGCCAGGAGCGACAGGCCGATATTGGTCGGTGAGGTACGGTGTGCGATAGCTGATACGGGCTGCTCCTGAAAGTTGTCAGGTGGCAGCCAGTTGTCATCCTTATTGACAAACTCATCAAAGAACGCCCATGTCTTGCGGGTCAGTTTCTGCAGGAAGATGGTCTGCTCATATGTCAGCTCTGCCAGTTTGCGCGCTATAGGCTGGCTCACAAACCATGTGATGAGCGGTGCTGTCAGCCATAGCGCGATGATCGGTCCGGCTATATACAGGGCATGCGAGGCTCTGACACTCAGATACACGGCTACAGCTACAGCCGTCAGCGGCTCCAGGATCATAGCGAGGTATGAGCCGGCCAGGCTATTGGTGGCAGATAGCTCTGCAAAGCCCGATGGGTTCCACTCGAGCAGGTGGCGGCGCGATATAAGCATGCGCCAGCAGGAGCGGAGTATAGCATCGAGGTTCATAAATGCCTCATACGGCAGGCATATCGCGCCAAACATCGCGCTCACGGCGGCATTACCCGCAGAGCGTCCCGATACGATCACATGGTGCAGCAGTATGACATCCTTTGGCTTGTGTAGCAGGCTCCAGAAATTGCTGAGCAGTCCAGGGAGTATGATGATGCCTGTCACGATCAGTGTCCACCAGCCGGCATCCGGCAGTAGCAGCCAGCTCAGTATGATCAGCGCGGTGACAGCCGGCGGGAAGAGGCTCCTGCGCAGGTTGTCAAATATCTTCCAGCGGGAGAGCGCGTCCAGTGGGTTTTTGTGCCATTTGTGCCGGGCATCAGGCACCCAGGGCAGGCACCAGGCAGCGATCTGCCAGTCTCCGCGTATCCAGCGGTGGCGCCGCTTCATATCAGTGCTGTAGAGTGCAGGGTATTTCTCATAGAGCTGCACATCGCTGAGCAGCCCTGAGCGTGTGTAGCAGCCCTCCAGCAGATCATGGCTCAGGATACGGTTTTCCGGAAACCTGTCATCCAGTGTCTTTTCAAATACATCTATATCGTAAAGGCCTTTGCCTATAAAGGAGCCCTGATGAAACAGATCCTGATAGACATCGGAGGTGAGTCGTGTGTATGGATCTAGGCCGGGTTCATTGCCGTTCATATGTGCGTAGCGAGAGCTATCCTCACGCGGCATGCTGGTAGAGACCCGAGGCTGGAGAATCCCATATCCTTCTGTCACGCGTTTCTTGCCGGTATCATATACGGCTTTATTGAGCGGATGGGCCATCGTGGCTATGAGTTTCCATGCGCTGTCACGGGGTAGCTGTGTATCTGCATCCAGCGTCAGCACATACGCTATCTGCGGGAGTGACTCCAGGTCTCCGGCTATAGTAGAGAATTTATCACGGCCATGCCCGCGCAGCAGATGATTCAAGTCAGATAGCTTGCCCCTTTTCCTTTCATATCCCATCCATTTTTTCTCGATAGGATTCCACAGCCGGGGCCGGTGAAAGAGGAAGAATATGTCATGCTTGCCATGGTGGTATTTTTTATTCAGCTTCTCTATGCACGCTACGGCATGGCTGATCAGCTCATCATCTTCACTCAGGTGTTCCTTGTCGGCATCCTTCAGGTCTGACAGCAGCGCGTAGTACAGGTTGTGGTCCTGATTGGCCAGATACCTGACCTCCAGCGCTTCTGCGAGTTGCTCTACTTCAGCTATACTGGTGAGCATGCATGGCACGGCTACCAGTGTAGCAGCCGTATCAGGTATGCTCTCTTCATAGTCCATACGAGGCAGCGCATCGGGTCGCACGGTCAGCGTGCAGATAAAGTTGACCAGTGCTACCGCCAGCTGACTGGCAGATATGAAAGCCACAATGCCAAATGCAATGATCTGCGCAATTTTCTCCGGCTGTAGCCGCCACACCTCATAGGTGATAGCCGCAGTGACACCCGCAGCGATCAGAATGATAGGCGCCAGATAAGCAGATAGTGGATGCCGTGCCAGCAGGCGCCTGATCTGCTCCGCGAAACTTATCTCGCGGGCAGCTTGTTTCTCAGTCTGTGCCAGGCCTTTGCCTATCAGATAGTAGCCTACGTGTGAGGTCCTGCCACCGGCACCCTCTGTAGCAGCCAGGGACAAGGCGATCCTGGCTACCTCCAGCTCAGACTTGTCCGATTGCTCGGCGATAGCCTCTACTACATGGCGGTATCTGTCCCTGGTAAAGAAATCCATCTGAATATAGACCGGGTCTGCGCGCAGCGCCTGCTCTACGACACTATTGGACTCTACAAACTCCCGCCAATCCATCGTGCCGAGGGAACGGAGGCTATTGATAGCATTGCTCACTGAGAGCTGGTCTGCAGCCTGTTTTTGGTTTTCCTCCTGTACCAGCTCATCACTGGTATAGCCGCTCTCTGACAGACGGTCCTCCAGCCACGTGAGCGCCTGTGCTACACTAGGCCCTTTGCCCCTGAGCTGGCGTGTGATCTCCGCTACAAAAGAACGCTGCAGGGGTGGATTGGACCGGGCCATATCCGCGATGACCAGTATGAGATCGCGCGGATTGCTCTCTATGGTATCGAGCATCAGTTTAGACCAGTAGTCAGCCTCATTGCGGTGTATGCGCTCCGCTGCTATAGAGGCGGAGACACGGCGTAGGTTCTCCAGCAGCGCCAGCCGTAGCATGATAGGCACTCCCCACAGCTCTCCTATGCGCAGATGGGTGACTGTCTGATAGGCCCGCAGGAAACTATTGACCGTCTCCATATCCAGCCGACCGTCACTGTGAGAGACTATCTCCAGCGCTATATCATATACACGAGGCAGCCCGGCCGAGGGGCCTTTCGCCAGCTGAGGCAGGCCCTCACTGTAGAGTTTTGGCAGGTGCTTCTTAGCTATTTGTATCTGCTCTTCTATCAGATAGAAATTGTCCAGCAGCCATTCTCCTGCGGGCGTGATCTGGTATTTCTTTTTGACGGTTTGTGTGAGCAGGGAGTGGACCTCGAGCAGTACGTGTTCATTATCTGCAAGGCGCCCCAGCAGGCGGTCTTCATTGCCCTTGGGGCTGATCTGGTGTGAGGCTGCCAGTGACCTGGCATGCTGCTCCATCTGCTCAGAGCTGAAAAGCTCCCTGCGAAGAGGCTCCTCTGTGATAGCTTGCTGCTCAAAAATATTTCCTGGAAAAGTAAGTTTCATCAGACGTGGGTAGAACAATTAGTGAGAAGGTGAATTACTATAGTTTTTAAAAAGTCATGCCAATCTGATGTGATAGATATCACAGACGGAAGAAGTGTTAAAGTGCCGCGCTTGGAATGGGATTTGATGAAAAGGAATAACTCCACTATCTTTTCAGAGTGCTAAATGTCCTGCCATGAATGAGACCCCACTAGACACCAAGTGTATAAACACTATCCGATGCCTGGCCATAGATGCTGTGCAAAAGGCAAACTCCGGGCATCCGGGTACACCTATGGCGCTGGCTCCGGCGGCATATGCGCTCTGGATGAATCATATGCGCTTCAATCCCAAAGATCCTCATTGGCCAAACAGAGATCGCTTCGTACTATCCAATGGTCACGCCTCTATGCTGCAGTACGCTATGCTGCATCTGACAGGATATGACATCAGCCTGGAGGATATCAAGAATTTCCGGCAATGGGGAAGTATAACCCCAGGCCACCCTGAGTATCGTCTCACTCCCGGTATAGAGACCACCACAGGCCCGCTCGGGCAGGGTATCATGACTGCTGTGGGCATGGCTATGGCAGAGGCGCATCTCTCATCTATATTTAATAAGGATGGCTACGATATCATAGATCACTATACTTATGTCTTCTGCAGTGACGGAGACCTGATGGAGGGCGCATCTCATGAGGCCGAATCTCTGGCGGGGCACCTCAGATTGGGCCAATTGATCTGTCTGTACGATAATAACCATATCACTATCGAGGGTGATACTGCACTGACCTACTCTGATGATGTGGCCAAACGTTTTGAAGCCTATCACTGGCATGTGATAGACCTGGGGGATAAAGGCAATGACATCGCCACGATATCGGCAGCTTATGACGAAGCTAAGAAGACCACTGACAGGCCTACCATGATCATTCTGCGCACGCACATAGGCTATGGCTCTCCGCACAAGCAGGATAAATCATCCGCCCACGGTTCTCCTCTGGGAGAGGATGAGGTGCGACTAACCAAGCAATTTTATGGCTGGCCGGAAGATGCAAAATTTCTGGTGCCGGATGATGTAGCCGTCCATATGAGTCAGGCGATAGACACAGGCAAGACCGCCCAGCAGGAATGGGAAAAGGTGCTGGCGGACTACAAAGAGAAATATCCTGAAGAAGCAAAGCTGTACAGTCAATATAACGATCAGGCACTGCCAGATGAATGGAAGGCCGCGCTGCCTGTCTACAAGCCCGGAGACGGCCCCAAGGCGACGCGATCTGTGACTGCAGATGTACTCAAGGCTGTAGCCGACAAGCTCCCATGGATGATAGGCGGCAGCGGTGACCTTGAGCCCTCTACGGAGACGATGATCAAGAGCTCCGGATATTTTGGCGCGGGGCAATACGGCAATAGAAATATAGCATGGGGCATAAGGGAGCATGTCATGTGTGCTGCCAGCTCAGGCATGGCGCTGCACGGCGGAGTCAGGCCTTATGCATCTACATTTTTCATTTTCACGGATTATGCACGTCCCGCTATCCGGCTGGCCTGCATCATGGAGCTGCCCGTCATCTATGTGATGACGCATGACTCTATCGGTCTCGGTGAAGACGGTACCACGCATCAGCCTATCGAGCACCTGGCGTCCTTTCGCGCTATGCCTCATATGTGCCTGATACGGCCGGCCGATGCCAATGAAGCAGTATACGCCTGGCAGGCAGCTATAGAGCGCAGGTCGGGGCCTACCATGCTGGTACTCTCACGGCAGAAGCTCCCGATATTTGACCGTATCAATACAGGGGCAGCCAGTGGCGTGCTGCTAGGAGCCTATGTCATATCTCCGGAGCAGCGGATGATGCTGTATCGTGCAGATGAAAAGGAACAACCCGTGCTACCTGATGTGATACTCATAGCGACCGGCTCTGAGGTCCAGATCGCGATGGATGCGCAGCAGCAGCTGCTCAAAAGTGAGATCAACGCCCGTGTAGTGAGTATGCCTAGCTGGGAGCTATTCCGCCAGCAGCCGGAGGACTACCGCCATTCCGTTTTGCCACCGGCGGTCACCGCGCGTATCGCCATCGAGGCCGGCTCCCCGCAGGGTTGGGACGAGTGGGTAGGAGAGAAGGGGCGTGTGGTTGGCATTTCAAAGTTCGGGGCCAGTGCGCCAGAGAAGGAACTCTTCCAACACTATGGACTGACTGCAGAGGCGGTAGTGAGCATAGCCAAAAAGATGATGGTAAAATGAAAGTAGCGATAGCATCTGACCATGCTGGCTTTGAGTATAAGAAGCTCTTGATTTCGGTCCTGATAAAGGCGGGGCATGAGGTCAGTGACCTGGGTGCATATGATACGCAGCCGTCCGATTATCCTGACCATGCAGCGCATGTAGCCGAAGCCATACAGGCGGGGCGATGCGAGCGAGGCATACTGATATGCGGCAGTGGGGTAGGTGTGAGTGTGGCCGCCAATAAATTTAAAGGTATACGCGCAGGTGTGTGCCATGATACCTACTCAGCGCATCAGTGCGTAGAGCACGATGATGCCAATGTACTGTGCGTAGGCGAGCGTGTGATAGGCGTAGAACTGATGTATGAAGTGGTAGCTGCATTCCTTGCTGCCAAATTTAGTGGTGCAGAGCGGCACATGCGCCGTGTGGGCAAGATCACACGCATAGAAGACGAGAATATGAAATGATCATGCTAGTAAAACAGAATAAAAATGCCAGTCTCTAAAAAAGTTTTTTCTGTCATACCTGACAGCCCGCAGGATCTGGTAGCGGGATTTAAAAATGAACTCACTGCAGCTCTAGCTCAGCTGGATACGCAGCACATCCGTGAGCGCATCTACAGTAAGGATGCCTCTCTCTGGAAATCAGATAAACCATCACAGTCCAAAATAGCCGACCGGCTGGGCTGGCTACAGCTACCACAGCAGTCTGAGGACAGGGTAGAAGATATCACCGCATTTGCTACAGAGGTACGCAAAGAGGGTTTCCGCTATGCGGTGCTGCTCGGTATGGGCGGCAGCAGCCTCTGCTCTGAGGTGGCGCGTGAGACATTTATCACACGGCGCGGCTACCTCAAATTATTTGTGCTGGATGATACAGACCCCGCATCCATCAAGGCGCTGGAGAAACAGATCAAGCCGGAAAAAACTCTTTTCATCGTAGCTAGCAAATCAGGAACTACAAAGGAATCGCTCAGCTTCTTTCATTATTTCTATCAGCAGGTCAAACCATATGCTGGCCGCAATGCCGGTAGCCACTTCATTGCGATCACTGATAACGGAACACCGCTGGCAGAGCTGGGTGAGCGGTATAAATTCAGAAGAGTATTTATCAATCCTTCTGATATAGGTGGCCGGTATGCTGTCCTATCTGATTTTGGTCTGGTGCCTATGGCGCTTATGGGCATAGATATCGCTGCTATGATGCATAGTGCCGCAGATATGGAGACCCTCTGCCGCGATACTGGCGCAGAGACCAACCCCGGCCTGGATCTCGGCGCTGAGATAGGCATATCACAAACCATAGGCAGAGATAAGCTTACGTTTGTACTATCTCCTTCTATTGCCGCGTTTGGCTACTGGGTAGAGCAGCTCATAGCAGAAAGTACAGGCAAGGAAGGAAAGGGGATCATACCTGTGAATGGAGAGACTCTGGGGCCGCCATCTGTATATGGTAATGACAGGGTATTCATACACGTACGTGTAGCAGGTGATAGAGACACGACTCAAATGCGAAAACTGAACGCGCTGGAAGAAGCAGGCCACCCTGTGATCAGGGTGAAGATACCTGACCCTGTAGCGCTCGGAGGTGAGTACTACTGCTGGGAGGTGGCTACGGCTGTAGCAGGCCTTATCATTGGTATCAATCCTTTTGACGAACCTAACGTAGCAGAGAGCAAGAAGAATACAGAAAACCTGCTGGAAGAGTGGAAGGGTGCAAAGAAATTTAAAGAGACCAGCTCACCCGCCGTCAGAGAGGCGGATATCAGTATTTATACTGGTGGAGCAGCTACGGCGCTGAAAGGAGATGCCACGTCCGTCTCAGATTTCATGGGTGCATTCCTGCATGAGATCAAAGCCGGGGACTATGTAGCCATGCTACCATATTTTCACCAGACAGATGCACGGGCAGGGATACTGCAGGCGTGGCGAATGACTATCAGAGACCAGTATCAGGTAGCTACCACACTGCTTCAGGGGCCCCGCTATCTGCACTCTACAGGGCAGCTGCATAAGGGTGGCCCGGATTGCGGTTTGTATATCATCCTGACGGCAGATGAAAAGATCAGTCTGCCTATACCAGGTGAGTCATACGGATTTGACGTTTTGCATCATGCTCAGGCCATGGGTGATTTCCGCTCGCTGAGTGATAAAGGCCGAAGAGTAATACGCATACATCTCGGTGCCGAGGTGGATAGTGGCCTCGCCGAGCTTATGAAACAGATCAGGCAAAAGCGCAAGGCAAATGGCAGAAGATAAGATAAAGACAATCTTCCTGGATGTGGGAGGAGTGCTATTGACCAATGGCTGGGATACGGCTGCCCGGCTCAGGGCTATCGAGACATTTCACCTGGATGAAAAGGATATCGAAAAGCGGCATGCCATGGCCTTTGATATCTATGAGCGGGGGCGCATTACATTGGATGAATATCTTGACAACCTGGTTTTCTTTACAGAGCGGCCTTTTTCACGGGAGGAGTTTAAGGAGTTTATGTTCAGCCAGTCACAAGAGCTGCCGAGAGCACTTGATTTTTTTCATGACCTGAAGGCGAAAAATGACCTTCCTATAGTGGCTCTGAATAATGAGCCTCGCGAGTTGAATATCTACAGGATCAAAAAGTTTGAACTG
>JAFDYP010000562.1 GCA_018267355.1 Bacteroidota bacterium | reverse complement strand
GTTGTAGTCAAAATAGATGTAAGCTGTATTCTTTACCTCGGTGCCCAGCGGCAGGTTAGGCCTGGTATGCACAGTGTAGTTTACAAATCCTTTGCTATTTGGCTCATCATGTACGCTATCCGGCAGATTGATATTCTCAAACCGGAAAGTGAGCAGACCGTTACCGGATAGAGAGAACTTATAAGGATGGCTGGAAGCACCGGGCACTACAGATGCCGGATCTACGTATGGAGATAGTGTGTCCTGTACTACTACGAGGTAGGCAGGTGCATTGCCGTCATTCTGGAAGCGTACAGTGTAGTGCAGTATATTATCTCCCTCTGCCAGAGGGCCTGCAGGGTAGACTGCCTTGTCATTAGGATCATGGGAGCCTACTACCTCATCATAGATGCCTTCGGTATTGTCAGACGTGTTGCAGTCGCCGGCTGTGGGCGCTATCTGCGCAGTGCAGGCCAGGTATGATCCGAGCGTGAGGGTATTAGGCACATTGAAGATCATCTCCACGCGCTGCCAGTTAGCGCCTGGGCTCAGGTTGCCTACATTCCAGGTCACAGTGTGGGTCGCGTTGTCATAGCTGGTATAGGCAGGATTGGACGATACGAGTGTCAGATTAGGGTCATGCACGAAGCTCACTACAGTACCAGGTGCGCTGGCCTGTCCGGTATTGTAGTAGTACACCCAGTAGTCCTTGGTAGAGCCGGGTATAGAGGTGCCGCAGCCTGCATGTACGCCCAGGTTGTAAGCCTGCGCACCGGGATCTATCGCAAAATCATTGCCTGACGAGGTCTGTCCTGATGATGTCAGAGATGCGGTGTGGCTCGAAGTACAGCTGCTGGTAGCGCAGCCAGAGTCGTTTGGCATACGGAGTGTGATAGTATATGTACCTGGCAGTACTATCGCGTCATAGAATCCGCTGGTATCAGTACTCGCGTAAGAAACGCTGCCATTGCCAGCAGTGATCATAGCATAGGCGCTACCGACAGATAGCTCACC
The DNA here is from genome assembly GCA_018267355.1 of Bacteroidota bacterium. GTDB lineage: Bacteria > Bacteroidota > Bacteroidia > Chitinophagales > LD1 > UBA1941. The sequence continues at coordinate 4,456 of JAFDYP010000562.1, read as the reverse complement.
TGCATCCCTGGTACAGTTGCTATTCGCATCGGTGTAGATGTAGCCGGTGATGTGGTCATAGCAGTTAGGATCTATCTGGATATATACGCTATCATTGCTTCCATTGGGCTGCGGTATGCATCCATTGGCATCTGTCACATTGACCACAGCAAAAGTGTTGGCCGGCAAACCTGATATGGTTTGTCCTGTGCCCAGTACAACAGGACTGGTAGAAAACAATGCATGCCATACATAGGTGAATGGTGCAGTGCCACCAGATCCTGATATGATAGCTGTGGCCGTACCGGTGTACAGAGACGTATCGCATGAAGTAGGCGTAGCAGTAGCACTGACACTGTATGCTGCCTGCGCCTGCAGGGCGTACGATGCTGTGGCGCTGCAGCCATTCTGGTCTGTAGCTGTCACTGTGTAGGTACCTGCCCCCAAGCTGCTGGCTATAGCCGTCGTGCTGGAGCCTGCAGACCAGGCATAAGTGTAGACAGATGAGCCACCATAGGCATAGGCCTGCAGCGAGCCATCAGAAGCGCCACAGGTAGCATTGTTGACAGGATATATGTAGGTAGAGATACCATTGCCGGTGTAGATATTATAATATCCCGAACCCGTGCAGCCATTGGCATCTGTCACAGTGACACTATAGGATCCTGTAGCCAGGCCTGAGGCGATACTATCAGTAGATGCAGAACCGCTCCAATGCCAGGAGTAAGGTGCCTGTCCTGTCCTGATATGTATAGTGATAGTGCCGGTACTGCCTGTGCAGCCAGGATATTGTATAGTAGCGGAGCCGCCATTGGCGCTATCTATGTAGAGCGTAGTATAGCCGATGTACTGCGAGGCGGCAGCTGTACACCCATTCCCATCTGTAGCGGTCACGGTGTAGAGGGTGCTATTAGGTAGGTTGCTCACGCTGGCGCTGTTGCTACCGTTACTCCAATGGTAAGATGAGCTGCCTGTACCACCTGTAGCCAATGCTGTAAGCATAGGATTGCACGTAGGGCCGCTGGACGTGATGCCTACTGCCAGCGAGCTAGGGGCGTATATATCTATAGAGTCAGTAGCAGCGGTACAGCCAGTAGCATCTGTCACCGTCAGATAGTAGGAGCCGCCTGCGAGGCCGGAGAGAGAGCTCACATTGCCGGCGCCGTTACTCCATGCATAGGTATAGGGGCCAGTGCCACCAGAGACGGACGTCGTAATGGCGCCCTGATTGAGCGGGCAGGTAGTATTAGTCGGCATTGGATTGATACTGATCCTGCTGCCTATGGCAAAACTGGCAAAGGCCGAGTCGCCTGGGCCGTATACATAGATGTTATAATTGCCCGGCGCCAGGCCTGAAAAGACCGGAGACGTCTGTGACGGGTAATACCCCGGACCCGAAAGATTGTAATAGTGCGTGCCCGGATTACCACCAGTCAGTGTAAAAGTGACTGATGCATCATTGCCGGTACAGGTACCGGTGACAGCCGGAGTGACGGTCAGCGTACTGGCATACCCGGCAGTAAATACCAGCAGCAGCAGTGCGGTCAGCCAACTGTGGACCGGGCCGCGCCTGCCTTGGTAGGAATGATTTCTCATAGTTATTGTTTTTGATGTGTTTCTGAAATAATTTCTGATGCAAATGTAGGCCGGAGAATAAAGCGAAAGGGGAAGGATTTATAAAATCTTACCTCTTCAGATTTGGTTAGCTGATATTTCTATCAAAGTGGAAACTGTTATAATTGAACCTTTCGCTTACCTGTTTAGGTCCAAAACGATTTACAGTTCTGTGACAAACACATTGAGACAGTTGTATGTTGTACTTGTTTGTTGGTCAGTTCATTGTATTTGGTCAGGCTTTTTCAGCCAAACGACTGGTAGTAGTCTGATTTTCTACGCGAAAAGTCCTTTTGACAAGTGGCAGATTATCCTATTTTTGCAGCCGCAATTATTAACAAATGGCAAACCTCAAAGAAGTACGCGGGCGCATAGCCAGTGTCAATACGACCTCTCAGATCACCAAGGCGATGAAGCTGGTATCAGCCTCTAAGCTGAAGCGCGCCCAGGACCGCATCCTCATGATGCGTCCGTACTCAGAGAAGCTAAACTATATCCTGGGTAATATCATGGACGCGCTCAAGGGCGAGGACATAGGCCTGGCTGTAAACGTAAAGCGGGAGCCTAAGAATATCCTGATCGTACTGATCACCTCTGACAAGGGCCTCTGCGGTGGATTTAACTCAAACCTGATCAAGGCCGCTACCCGCCTGCTCAATACGACCTATGCTGCACAGCGCAAGGCCGGCAAGGTGACGATGATGTTTGTAGGCAAAAAGGGTTATGATGCATTCAAGAGGTCTGCTGACCTCACGCTCAATACTGACTATGTCAACCTGATGAACGGTGTGACTTTTGAAAGCTCTCAGGAGGTTTCTAGCAAGATCACTAGTGACTTCCTCGCTGCCAAATATGATGTAGTAGAACTGGTATATGCCAAGTTTATCAACGCGGCTACGCAGGACTTTATGGTAGAGCGTTTCCTGCCTGTAGAGAAGCAGGAAGAAACAGGTACTACTACCTCTTCCAAGATCAAGAACGAATATATCTTCCAGCCTGACAAGCAGACCCTGCTGGAGGAGCTGGCACCTAAGATCCTGAATACGCAATTCTTCAAGGCGCTGCTGGACACCAATGCCTCTGAGCATGGTGCACGTATGGTGGCCATGGAGTCTGCGACCAATAACGCGAATGAACTGATCCGCTCGCTCAAGATCCTCTATAACCGCGAGCGCCAGGCAGCCATCACCAAGGAGATCCTCGAGATCGTAGGTGGTGCGGCGGCTCTGGAGGAGAACGGTTGATCGTAGTGCGCATTCCATTCGGCTGTTGTCTATTGTCTAACGTCTAATATCTAACGTCTGTAGTGGAGAATCTCCATCAACATATCGAGGCCCTGATCTTCAGCAGTGACACAGCAGTCACCAAGGCTGACCTGATAGAGTGTATCAAAAAGCTCGATCCGGAGGCTGTGATCAATATGGACATCCTGGATAGCGTATTGCTGGAGATAGAGAATAAGTACAAGGATGACTTCTTCTCCTTTGACCTGCGGGTGATAGGTGGCGGCTATCAGTTTTTCTCCAAGCCTGCCTACCACAAGACTGTCTCTATCCTCATAGGCCAGAAAGAAAAGAAGCGCCTCTCTACAGCGGCTATCGAGACGCTGGCCATCATAGCCTATAAGGGCCCGATCACAAAGGCTGAGTGCGAAGCCATACGCGGTGTCAACTCTGACTACTCTGTACAGAAGCTATTGGAGAAAGAACTGATAGAAGTCGCCGGCCGCGTAGAAGATGCGGTAGGTAAACCTGTGCTCTATCGCGTTACTCCCCTCTTCCTCGATTACTTTGGTATCAATAGCACTAAGGAACTACCTAAGTTGAAAGACATCATCGCACCTGAGGATGATAATACCATCGGTACACAAGCAGAGCTCATCTCTGACATCATGCCTGCTACAGAGGTCGAAGAAACACCTGCATCTCCTGAGACACCTGCCTCAGATGAGATCATAGAGACGGAGGAATAACCATCTTTATCTTCGCAATACAATTTTAAGATTCGCGTTATCTGGCTGGATTTTTTCTTCGCTATCCATAAACCTTATATTATTACCATGAAAACACTTTCCATACTACTACTTGGTATATGCCTGCTCTCGGCAGATCTGTATGCACAAACAGAAAACAACCTTTATATAGGATTGAATACCGGCGCAGGGTCGTCCATACAATGGACAACGGTAAAGGATGTATTACTTACAGACGATCAGGGGAATCCTACAGTCAAAGGTGATTTCAAATTCAGGATGCTGGGATATCATGTCCCTGTTACTGTGCCTATTCAGTTTGGCCGGGACAAATGGCGGGCAGGCATTGACCTGGGGTACGAGTATGTGCACTTCATGAGAGTCAATCCTCCTATGATCACGGCATCATCTGCCCCCTATGAGACACCTCAGATCAATGTCTCCTATCACCTCTTCAAGGCCGGTGCAAACTTTGAGTATGACCTCTGGAGCAAAAAGGGAAATACGATAGGCATCGCAGTGAGAGCAGGATACTACAGCATCGTAAAGTACAGCTACTCTACTATGCTTTTTCACCCTCCATTTATATATGGATCAGTCGGACTACAGGGCACGCGTGAGTTGCCTCATGGGTTTCTCTTTACGTATGGTGTTAATTTTGGCGTTCAGGGATACAGGTATTATTATCCCTATGGCAATGTAGGTAAGGGTTCATCCGTACTTTTCCAGCCAGAGCTAGTAGTTGGATTTAAAAAGCGTATTTCCTTAAGTAAGAAAGCAAAAAAATAATCCAGCACTTGTCCTAAAACAAATGGGCTACCAGTTGCTCTATCTTGCTGATACTGATCACCTCTATTTTAAACTTGGAGGTATCTATTCCTTTGTGGCTAT
>JAFDYP010000561.1 GCA_018267355.1 Bacteroidota bacterium | reverse complement strand
GTTTAGGAATCCATTTTTCTAACCAACTAAATCAGAAAGACAATGTCAACACAAACACAGATCATCCACAGCATACCCGTAGACCCACTGACAGGCTCCATCAGCGTGCCTATTTACCAGACCTCCACATTCGTACAGGAGGCACCCGGCGTACACAAAGGCTACGACTACGCCCGCAGCAATAACCCCACGCGCAAAGCACTCGAAGACGTGATCGCCCAGCTCGAAAAAGGAACTAATGGCTATGCCTTTGCCAGCGGCCTCGCAGCGATAGATGCCGTGGTGAAACTCCTCTCTGCAGGTGATGAGATCATAGCAGTAGACGACATCTACGGCGGTGCGTTTCGCCTCTTCACTCACATCTACCAGAAGTTCGGCATCTCTATCAAGTACGTGGATGCTACCGATCACCGCAATGTGGCAGATGCCATCACACCAGCTACCAAACTCATTTGGATAGAAAGCCCGACTAACCCCACACTCAAGATCGCCGACATAGCAGAGATCGCAGCCATAGCCAAAGCCAACAAAGTCCTCCTCTGTGTAGACAATACCTTCGCCTCACCTGCCTCGCAGAAACCGATCACCCTCGGTGCGGACATCGTAGTACACAGCGGCACGAAATACCTCGGTGGTCATAGCGACCTGATAGCAGGGCTCGTAGTCACTGCCTCGCAGGAACTGGGCGACAAGATCAAGTTCATACAAAATGCATCGGGTGCCGTCCTCGCGCCATTTGATAGTTGGCTGGTGATACGCGGCATCGAGACACTCGACCTGCGTGTAGCGCGCCACTCGCAGAGTGCACAGGCTGTAGCAGAATACCTGCAAAGCGAGGACCTCGTGGGCAACATCTACTACCCCGGCCTCCCCTCCCACCCCAACTATGAGGTAGCCAGCAAGCAGCAAAAGTATACCGGCGGTATCATCTCTTTTGATCTCAAAGTAGACGACAAAGCCCTCGCTTCACAGATCGTCAGTAGCACTAAATATTTCAAACTCGCCGAAAGCCTCGGTGGTGTCAAGAGTCTCTGTTGCCTGCCATGTGAGATGACCCACAAATCCATACCACAAGAAAAGCGCTATGCAGCCGGCGTGAAAGACAGCCTCATCCGCCTCTCCGTAGGGCTGGAAGATGCAGCAGACCTCATTGAGGATCTGAAACAAGCCTTCGCCACAGCCAAGCAAAAACTAGCAGTCGCCTCATTGTCTTGATTCTTGGTTCTTGACTCTATGTATTTGTCTATCGTCTAACGTCTAAAATCTAACGTCTCCCGTCATGCAAAGAAAAAAACTCAACATAGGACTCTTCGGCTTCGGCTGTGTAGGCTTCGGACTCTACCAGGTACTAGAGCGCACACCCACGCTCAATGCCACCATCAAAACCATCTGCGTAAAGGACCGCCACAAGCAGCGCCCCATACCCGCAGACAGGTTTACATACCACAAGGAAGATATCCTCGGTGACAAAGACATCAATGTGATCGTAGAGCTGATCGACAATGCTGACGAGGCATTTGAGATCGTATCCGCTGCCCTGCGCTCCGGCCGTGCAGTGGTCACCGCCAATAAGAAGATGATAGCCGAGCATCTGGCAGAGCTCATTGACCTGCAGCGCACCCACGGCGTACCGCTGCTCTATGAGGCCAGCTGCTGCGCCAGCATCCCCATCCTCCGCAATCTGGAGGAGTACTATGACAATGACCTGCTGGAAAGCGTAGAGGGCATCGTCAACGGCTCTACCAACTACATCCTCACCAAGATGGCAAGCGAAGGGCTCAGCTATGACGCTGCACTGAAAGAAGCACAGCAGAAAGGCTACGCTGAGAGCAATCCACTACTGGATACCGGTGGTTTCGATGCCAAATACAAGCTGCTCATCCTCGCGGCGCATGCCTTTGGTGGTATACTAAAGCCCTCGGAGATATTCAATGCCGGTATAGACCGCATTACGCCGCTCGATCAGCAGTATGCCAGAGAGAAAGGCCTTAAAGTAAAACTGCTGGCAAGGGCTTTCAAAAAAGAAGATGGCACGGTGTCAGCCTTTGTCTCTCCACACTACATCGCGCCCACAGATCGCCTCTATAATGTAGATGATGTCTATAATGGCGTCACGCTCAAGACGGTCTTCTCAGAGGATCAGTTCTTCTCCGGCAAGGGTGCCGGCGCATACCCCACCGCATCTGCAGTCATCAGCGATCTATCTGCGCTGACCTACGATTACAAGTATGAATACAAAAAGGTAAATTACTACGAGCATATCACATATAGTCATGATACGCTACTCAAAGTATATGCCAGCAGCCAGAGCGACTATCAGGCCGATGTGGCAGCGTACTTTGAGGAAGTGTGGGAACAATTTTCCAATGGCAGGCAATGCTACAATATCGGCACCATCAGCCTGGGAAACTACGCCCGCCTATACGCTGAGAAGCCGGTCTCACTGATCGTGATAGACCGCCATACTACCGGTGAGGAGGTCCTGGCGGGTGTAGATATAGAGGCGCTGGTAGCCACGCCGTGATTTCGTATCTTGCTCCCATG
>JAFDYP010000560.1 GCA_018267355.1 Bacteroidota bacterium | reverse complement strand
GCAAGAAGCTCAATGTGACAGCAGATGATAATTTGTATCGCGTCCTGAGCGCAGTATAAACACATGCTAGTATAGCACATACACAAAAATGTAACCATATATTTTATATTGATTATTAAAGGCTTTCTTTTCAAGACATTTTAGTGATCATAGGCTGAAAATCGGCCAACTTATATCAATGAAAATCAATACATTCTGTTTTATGTTTTCGGCTAAAAATCCGATTGCCTCGGCATAAAGGCTACCATACACTTATTCACCGATTTTCATGACAATACGCTGTAACGTAGTGGTATCAATGGTTTCAGACGCCTTCACATGGCTCAGCCAGATATAGCCTTCACATGGTGCCCTATCGTTAACTCTAAAGAACACTTAGTTTTATACTAAGAAAATAAACAAAATTATGAGCGTCTCTACCCTATTCACATCCGGCTCTCAGACCAGGTACACGAATCGTGTTTCTGTGGGAGCGTTTGTTTTGCTGCTGTGCATGATCGCCTTCCGGCCGCTGCATGCGCAGGTAGCATACAATTACACTTTTTCGCAAACGAGCGGCACCTACACACCTCTTGCGGGTGGCACCTCTTTGTACACCGGTACCTTTGATGATAATACATCAGGGGCGCAGACCATACCGTCCTTTACGTTTGACGGTGTGACCTACACCTCTATGTATGTCAATACCAATGGCTGGCTCACACTCGGTGTAGCTCCCGGTACTACGACTAACTACACTCCCCTCTCATCTACTACGCCGGGCAGGTGCATTTCGCCATTTGGCCGCGACCTCAATCAGGCTACTACCGGCACCCCCTCTGTGAGCTGGGACATAGTCGGCTCTGAGATAGTGGTGCAGTGGCAGGATGTGAGGCGCTATAGCAGCAGCACCAGCGTCACTGAGAAATTCAGCTTTCAGGCACGCATGGATACTGCGACTGGTATCGTACGCTTCGTGTATGATGCCGTGCATGGCGTGAGCACTGTGACGTCTTACCCTCAGATAGGTCTGCGCGGGCTGGATAATACGCTGGCAACTAATGTCAATATCCGCAGCCTGGCACTCAGCAATCCATGGACCGCTACAACTCCGGGCACCTCCAATAGCGCCACTGTAGCATTTGACTCGGCTACGGCTACGCTGCCTGCAGCCGGTCTCACATTTGTATATACTCCGCTGCCCTGCCTGAATCTGTCTGCACTCACAGTATCCAATGTAACTACCGTCGGAGCTACGATCAACTGGACCGTACCTTCTACTTTGCCGCTGAGCTATATATATGAAGTGGTAGCAGCCAATGGTACAGCAGACAGCACTCCGATACTGACAGGCACTGCCGCGGGTACGGATAGCAACTTTACTATCTCTACCCTGTCGTCTTCTACTATCTATCATGTATATGTGAAGAAGGTGTGTAGCTCTACAGATACCAGCCACTGGTCGCCCGCAGCCACATTCACTACACTCTGCCTCCCTACTACTACCTATCCATACCTGCAGTCATTCTCATCTTCGCTGCCTACTTGCTGGTCTGTATCTCACACTGGGTCAAACCTGGACTGGGCCGTGACTACTGCCGATGCTACGCATGGTGTAGCTGGCCCTGAGTATGGTACTAATTTCCTTTATCTCAATGTATATAATGCTCAAACCGCAGGCAACCCATATAAGGTGACGACAGGTACCTTTATCCTGACCGGTGCGGCCAAGCAGGTTTCCTATTATTACTATCTGGGCAACTTCGGATCTTCTACCCCGCTCACAGTAAATATCACTACCGACGGCGGCAATACATGGACACCTATCTACAGTCACACACATACTAACTCTACTTTTGGCACCAGCAGTTCTATTTCTTTCTGGGCATCCAATACGATAGACCTGACCGCTTATATGGGTGATACAGTGCAGTTCCAGTTTTCTGCCACATCAAACTACGGTAGCGGCTACTGCAATATAGGTGTGGACGAGTTCCTCATCAACAATGCTCCTACCTGCTATCCCGTGAGCGGACTCACCACTTCTGTAGTAGGAGGCAATAATGCGACTTTCTCATGGACGGTGCCTGCACACGGCGCACCAAACGACTATAACTGGCAGATACGCACCAGTGGCATACCAGACTCTACCGCCACAGGCATCGTAGCTACGGGCAATACAGCCGGCACTACTGACAGCACTACGGCACTCGCTCCGCTGACCACCTATCAGCTCTGGGTGCAGTCTGACTGCGGTGGCGTGCTGGGCAATAGCACCTGGGTAGGTCCCTACACCTTTACTACTACTACACTGCCGTGCAGCGGTACGCCTACGGCGGGTAGTGCGAGCCTCGTCTCTGCGGGTGTCTGCTCTGCTATCGTGACGCTCACAGGTAGCTCATACGGATATACCGGCCTGACCTATCAGTGGCAGCAGCGCTAACCTGCGGGATCGGGAGCTTTCACAAACGTGGCAGGTGCTAATATATCTGACACTATCGCACTGCCGGGCGCAGTCACAGACTTCAGGTGTGTAGTGACCTGTACTGCCAGCGGTGTAGCAGATACTTCGGCATTCGTCACTGTCACAGCTTCTCCGGGAGAGGCTGCCGGTTTCTCACCACTCGCTGTGACCGGATTCAATCAGGACGTAATAGCCAATGGCAATAACAATCACACTGCCAATCCACCATCACTCACTACTACTACATGGGTAGATGCGCCAAACGGCTATGACTTCTACGATGCTTCTTATTCATATAATGGTACTACCTACCCTGCCACATCACTTCCTGTGAATGGCCAGGTGGTGAGTAACTCTATCACCGGCCTGCTCTATCAGCTGCAGAGTGCCACTACGAGCAATGTGCTCCAGCTCCGCGGCGGCACACAGCTCACAGGTACGCTCACTGCTGTGACACCTCAGAGCGGTACAGAGGTATACCTCCTCGGTGTATCAGGCAACGGTGCCTCTACGATCACCGCTGTTGTTCACTTCACTGATGGCACATCACAGACTTTTACTAACCTCACTGTGAAAGACTGGTTTAATGGTACTCCATATTCTCAGGGCGGCTTTGGCCGTGTAGGCAGCGGTGGCTTTGATGCCGGTGCACCAGGCGGCAATAACCCTAGAATGTATGACATACCACTGCCACTGGCTCCGGCTAATTATGCGAAGCTGGTACAAAGCATCACTATCACCAATACAGGCAGCTCTGTAGCGGCAAACAACCAGATCGTCAATATCTTTGCAGTGACCATCGCCACGCCCACGCCAGCATCATTCTGCGGTGGCCTGGCTACATCGGTATCACTCTTTAATGCCGCTAGCAGTGGTGTGACCTATCAGTGGCAGTCATCTACTACATCCGGTGGCCCGTATGCTAATGTCACTACCGGCACAGGTGGTACATCTACTACCTATACCAATACATCTACAGGGTCTATCTACTATGTAGTAGAGGCTACCTGTACAGCATCCGGCCTGACAGCCACCTCAAATGAGGTCAATGTCAATATAAATCCGGCTGTGAATGTGACTGTGACACCTGCCACTGTCAATTTCTGCTCTAATGACACCGGAGTAGTGCTCACCGCGCATACCAGTGGTGCAAACATCACCTATGCATGGTCGCCTACCGCGGGCCTCGGTTCTACTACCGACTCTGCTGTGCTGGCGCATCCTACCTCGACCACTACCTATACTGTGACCGCAGTGAATACAGGCGGCTGTACCAGCACTGCCAGCGCTGTGGTGAACTATATACTGGCACCTCCGGTGACCAGCATCACCTCTACTCCTACCGAGCTCTGCGCTGGCGCTACCGCCGTGCTCAATGTAGTAGCAGACACTACCGGCCAGCCGGCGCTGACCTATACATGGTCCCCAGCCGGCACCCTGAGCAGGACAGACACATCTACTACTGTGGCGTCTCCACCTGCGGGCAATACAACATACACCGTGACCGTATCTAATGGCATCTGCTCTACCTCTGCATCTGTCACCGATACGGTGGGTGCCGTACTCACTATAGCGCCTACCGCCACTACCACGGCTACCGGCACGCATTGCGCACGCCAGACCACCTTCCAGCTCGCAGCCAATAGGACCGGCGGCGGCGGGCCATTCACCTATAGCTGGACATCTTCTTTGGGTGGATTCGCATCGTCATCTGCAGATACCACTGTAGTGCCTGATACTACTACCACATACTATATAGATGTGACTGACAACTGTGGCTCTACGCTCCACGACTCTGTGACTGTCACCGTAGTACCTACGCCATATGTATCTGTGAGCCCTACAGCCATCATCTACTGTGCAGGCAGCACGCCTATCGCACTCACCGCCAGCGGCGCTTCCAGCTTCAGCTGGTCTCCGTCTGCAGGCCTCAGCGCTACTACCGGCGCATCAGTCAATGCATCTCCTACTGCCACTACCAACTATGTAGTGACAGGTACTAGCGGCGGCTGCAGCGCTACTGCTACAGCAGCAGTGACACTGGCTCAGCCTCCGGCCATCAGCATGGTCACAGCTATGCCATCTGCACCGAGTATCTGCCAGGGCTACCGCTCTCAGCTGGATGTAGTGGCCTCTACGCCTGTAGGGCCGTATTGCATACCTTCTATCAGCAGCACCTTCCTGCACTACCTTGGCAGCTTCTACCTGACAGATACTACCAACACGACCACATATGTATCGACTACACGCAATAGCGCTGCAGGTACCCCTAATAACTATGTAGACCATGGAGTGGCTGCTACTACCGGTACGCTGGCTGCTGATTCCGCTTACAATTTCAATGGTACCTATAGCGGAGCCTACGAGGGTCTTGCGATCTGGATAGACTTCAACCAGAACGGCATTTTCGACAACAGTGAATTGCTCTATGCACACTATGCAGGCAACGCTACCTCCGGTGTACCTTACAGCGGCAGATTCACTATACCGTCTACGGCGCTGAGTGGTGTCACCAAGATGCGCGTACGCATCGGCTGGGGTAGCGATACCATACCTGATGCCAACGGCCTCTACTCATGTACACATGGCAATAGCGATGGCTTCTCTACATACGGTAGTACTGACGACTACACTATCACCATCACCGGCGGTGTGACCCCGAGCGGACTGAGCTATGCCTGGTCTCCATCCGGCACACTCGATAGCGCCACGATACACAATCCGGTAGCTACTCCTACAGCCACTACAGGGTATACAGTGACTGTCACTGATCCTAACACCGGATGCTCAGCCACTATGACGGATACTGTATATGTCAATGCACCTACGCCGCTCACGGCTACCATATCCGGTCCTACCGGCACAGTATGCGGCGCTACACCATATACGCTGACTACTACTGCTGTGGGAGGTTGTACGCCATATGTATATGCCTGGTCAGAAGGTACCGGTACACTGACAGCCAGCCTGGATAGCATACTACCTACCGCTACTACTACCTACACTGTGACTGTGACTGACAGCTCAGGCAATCAGGCCACTGCCACATTCACACTGAACGTGAGCAACCCGCTCGTCACTGCTACTACCGGAGCGAGCCTCTGCGGTCCTGGTGCTGCTACACTCGTAGCTACACCATCTGCAGGCGGTACCATCGTATGGTATGACTCCCTGACCAACGGTACACTGGTATATACCGGTGATACGTTTACTACTCAGTCTATCTCGTCAGATGTGACCTATTATGCCTTTGCTACTACCAGCTCTCCTACCTGCTCGTCTGCGGGTACAGCAGTAGTAGCAGCCGTGCATAGTAATCCTGCACTGACGCTCAACTATAGTATCGTGCATGTATGTGCCACCGGTGAGCAACTCGCTATCACCTCTACGCTCCCTGCACATGGCAGCTACACCTGGTCACCTGTGAGCGGCCTCTATACGGATACGACTGCTGCCACTCCATATGCCGGCGGCAATGCTGCCTCCGTATATGGTATGCCGGGCGCTACCACTGCATACACTGTGACACTCTATGATTCTACTACTGGCTGCAGCAGCCAGCAGACAGATTCATTTATAGTGTATCAGCGTCCTACGGCTACTTTGTCAGGTACAGATACCACGGTCTGCCCGGGTGCTATACTGAGCGGCACGATCAGCTTCACCGGCACCGGCCCATGGACATTCATCCGCACCACAGATCATGGCGCGCCGGTATCAGCTACTGTCACCACCAGCCCGTATGCATTCTCAGATACTCCTACCGTATCCGGGCCTATCAAGATCACCGTGCTGACCGATCAGCACTGTATAGCTAAGTACAGCGACCTCGATAGCTTCAATGTGACCGTCATGCCTGTCAGCGCTTCATTCACACCGAGCCTGACTACAGCTCATACTGGAGACGTAGTGACTTTTACAGATCACAGTACAGGAGCTACCAGCTATGCCTGGACATTTGGTGATGGAGGTACCTCTACCGCACAGAGCCCGACTCATACTTATGACTCTATAGGTATCTATACAGTATCGCTCACCGTGACCAACTCGCTGGGCTGTACTTCTACTACTACTCGTCAGGATACGGTCATCTGGCCACTCGCTATATCAGATATTCCGACAGACAATAGCATGCTGAAGATATTCTCATTTGAAAACAAGGTAATGGTAGACTTCAGCCAGTACAAGACCGTACAGGCCACTATCAGGATATACAACGTGATAGGCCAGGAACTGTCAAACGAAACTCACAACGCTCCTACTACCTACGTGAAGGCTGTACCTGGTGCAGAAATAGCGTATGTGATAGTATCTGTGAAAATGAGTGACGGATCCATCAGTACCAAGAAGGTCCTTATCACCAATTAAACGATCACAAGCTTCATGAATCAAGGGCTCGTCAGCAGACGGGCCCTTTTTTTATTGTAGTAGAAAGGCTTTACCTATCTTGCGCCTATGCAGCTCTATCTCCTTCAATGCGCGTGATATAGGATCACCAAACG
>JAFDYP010000055.1 GCA_018267355.1 Bacteroidota bacterium | reverse complement strand
AGAGCCGGATTAAATACGCCGGTCGCAGCATTGATACCCGGACCAGACCATGTACCACCCGCAGGGGTACCGGTGAAGGTATCCAGAGCATCAAATGTACAATAAGTCGGATTGTTGCCCGAGATACTCACTGTAGGCAGCGGATCTACGACCACTACCTGTGATGTATCGTGAGTACAGCCGTTTTGAGTGACTGTATACGTGATCAGGTATGAGCCTGCACCTACAGATGCCGGTCGGAATACATAGCCTGAGCCGGTATTGACCACTCCCGCGCCGGTCCATGTACCACCTGCTATAGAGGCTGTAAGTGATACCTGTGGTGAGCTGGCACAATAGTGTGAGTCGAGACCGAGTATCACCGGATGAGGCAAAGGCTTCACAGTGATAGTCCTGCTCAGGCTGGCCTGACAGCCACTGGCATCGGTCACGAGGATAGTATAAGGATATGATCCTGCCAGCTGAGGATTGGCAGTAGTCACCTGCTGGTCTGTATCGGAAAGATTGGTGGTAGGAGTCCACAGATACGTATATCCCGCTGTACCACCGGTCACGTTTACAGTCAGGTCTACAGACTGACCGGAATTTTCGCACCATGTCAGGCTGCTGCTGTTAGCCGGCGGAGTGATCGATATAGCCAACGTAGCCGGAGTCACGCGTACTACTACCTGATCGGTAGCAGTACAGCCCTTCTTATCGGTCACAGTCACAGTGTAGGTCGTATTTGCACCGAGATGCCTTACATATGGATTAGACGCAGTAGTATATCCGGCTATACCGATAGGCGGAGCCCACAGATATGTATAGATCGGCGTACCTCCGGATGCAGTAGGAGCACCTCCTATCTGCACGCTGTCTGTGCTACATGCCGCTATAGTCTGATCCGGACCCGCATCTGCGCCAGGGAGTGGATTGACTCTCACAGTATCATAGAGCACAGGTGAGGTACATGAGCCATAAGTAGCCGTGAACGAGAATATTACAAGCTGGGCTGTTGGGTTCGGGTTGTTTAGTATTACACTGATATTGCCGCCGGTACCATTCAGACCAGTGTTTGAGCTCCAGCTGATAGTAGCACCAGGTATATTTGAAGTGACCGTGCCAGTAAATGTAGCACCGCTGCATATCTCGAAAGGGAAGCCGGATTTAGACACCGTAGGAATAGGCCTAACGATTACCGGTACCCTGATCGTATCGGCGCAGCCACCCGGCTGTGTGCCGATGACTGTATAGGTGATCAGGGAGTCAGTAGTGCGATTATTTACTACAGTGGCGTTGATGGCATTGCCACTACCAGAGGTACCGTCACTGCCAAACCACGTTATAGTAGTACCCGCGAGAGAAGAACTCAATGCAATATGATATGCTGATCCGCTGCAGACATTGGCAGAGTCAGGATTAGCAGTGATGACAGGTACCGGATTTGCAGTCAGGTACATGGTATCATACGCGCTTACATAGATACCATTCCTGAAGTAAGTCACCTTCAGTATCATGGTGTATACACCAGGGAAAGAAGGAACTACTGTAGGGCGGGCATGTGTAGGCGTATCGATATAAAGTGGTGGGCTGGAGAACCACTGGTAAGTAGCTCCGCTCACCTTAGTGAAGCCTTGCAGCGTCATAGGGCTACCCACGCAGACAAAAGTATCTGGACCGGCAGTCACATCCGGTGCGAGCACCACTACCACGTGGACTGAATCAGTACCTATACAGCCAAATGAATTGGTGACGGTAACATAATAAGTAGTAGTAGTCAACGGAGTGGCTACAGGATTAGACGAGTTAGGCGAGCTCAGACCTGTGGTCGGGCTCCACACATATGATGTACCACCGGTAGCGCTGAGCACTACGCTGCTGCCCTGGCCTATCACGGTATCCGGACCTGCTGTAGGTACGACCGGAGGATGTGCTGTGACCTGAGAATGAGATGTATCAGAGCAACCATAAACGGTCGTCACCATCTGATATGCATCATACGAGCTCGCATAGTAGCCATAAGTGTATGATGGATTCTGCAGGTGAGATGTATCAGCCAATGTCGTTGTATCACCAAAGTTGTAGAACCATGATGTAATAGCTCCATCTGATGAGGAGGCCTGATCGTGGAAAGTAGCAGGTGTACCTGCGCACACTATATCAGCTACAAAATGAGACTGCGGCCTCTCGTGAGCAATCACAGAAGTAGTGTAAGAACCTGTACATCCGGTGCTGTTATCTGTCACCGTTACAGAATAGAAATTATTGATCGTGGTCGGAGATACCAGCGGATAGGCACATGTATCACAAGAAATGCCTATGCCTGGTGCCCACTGATAGTGATAATTCGGCCCTGTCAGATTGACTCTCAGTCCTGCCGTATCACCCTGGCACATTACGATAGAAGGTACAAATACCACCAGAGTCGGAGAGATACGCACCTGCACGGTATCACTGGCGGTACAGCCATAGATATCCGTGCCTATTACAGTGTAGGTGGTAGTAACGGTAGGAGCTACAGTCACAATCTGTGACGCTCCGTTAGAAGGTACCATAGAACCGCCTGTAGGAGACCACTGATAGGTCAATGCTCCTGTAGCTATCAGCTGGGTAGAGCCGCCTGCGCAGATACCCTTGTCATCACCCGCATCTACAGGTGGAGCAGAGCGCTTGATCACTATTACCGAGTCAGTACCAGTACAGCCGCTGATAGCGTCTGTCACAGTCACATAGTATATCGTAGTGGCAGCGGTAGGTGTCACCGTAGGGCGGGCACTGGTAGATGTAAATCCGGCCGGGCTAGATGCCCAGAGATATGTATAGCTACCTGATCCACCAGAGGCATTCTGGCCTATCTGCACGGATGTAGTAGGCGGACAGAATGATGTATTAGGGCCAGCATGAGCTACAGGGCTGGAGAAGACACGAACTGTCTTGTAAGCCGTCGCGCTGCAATTAGATAATGTATAAACTACAGTGTAGGTCTGCGTACCTGTCGGGGCCACAGAAACACTGGCAGTATTAGCAGAAGCCGGAGTGATAAACGGACCACTCCACAGATAGGTACCTCCCGGAGGTGCCCCTACTGCAGTCAGGGTTGTATTCTGGCCCTGGCACAGATCAGTATCTGCAGAGGATATAGATACCGTAGACTGCGGATTGATAATGATGCGCGCAGAGTCATAAGCTGTACATCCTGATACGCTATCCGTCACAGTCAGGTGATACATCACGTTGAGTACGGCTGTATCAGCTACGATCGGATGAGCGGCGGTAGAGTCGCTCAGGCCAAATGAAGGAGTCCATGTGTACATGTAGTGACCCGAACCACCTGTGACGGTAGGGGTATCACCCAGCGCTATGGTGCCTGATACCGGCATACAATATGCCTTATTGCCGCCGGCATGTGCGACCGGAGTAGTGTAGACATGAATAGTCTGATACGCAGTATCATAGCAGCCTGTAGGCACTACTAGCGTGTCACCATCATTAGTGATAAAGCTGGTCAGGTCACCGTAGATCACCTGCAGGTTATAGTTTCCTATACCGGTAGGCGAGAAAGTAATAGTAGGTGTATTACCGGCAAATGGTGTGATATTGCCGGTTGGCGACCACTGATAGTTGCCGCCAGATGGAGAACCCGCCGCCGTGAGTGTGGTGCTCTGACCTGCACAGAGGTTGGTATCAGGAGATGTTATCGTAATGGTCGGCTTGACAGACAGCGTGATCTTTGCACTGTCTACAGCTATACATCCTGTAGTCAGGTCGGTCACGGTCACGATGTAGGTAGTAGCGCCTGCAGTGGTGAGTTGTGTCACACGTGGGCGGGCTACAGTACTGTCGCTGACGTTAGCGGCAGGAGCCCAGTGGTAGGAGAAGTTTCCTGAGCCGCCTGTGGCAGTATTGCCCACGCGCACCGTAGAAGATACAGGCAAGCAATAAGACTGATCCGGTCCGGCATCTACCAGAGGCTGCGGATAAGTATTGATCGCTACAGACGCAGTATCACGGCATCCGT
>JAFDYP010000559.1 GCA_018267355.1 Bacteroidota bacterium | reverse complement strand
GTCTCTTTTGTAAAGCTCTTCTCCATAGGAGAGAAAACTATCGTCCTGAAGGAGCCTAACCTCGGTCGCTCCTTTCAATCGCGCAGGCTGGTGAGCGAGATCTTGATGGAGAACTTCCCACCGACAGCCGTGCTAGCGCTCAGTGCAATTTTTATGGCCTCTGTGATGGGTATCGTGCTGGGTGTTTTCGCTGCGCTGAAGCAATACAGCTTTTGGGACAATGCCATCCTCTTTATTTCTAACATCGGCATCTCACAGCCGTCCTTCTTTGCGGCATTTATCATAGCCATGATCTTTGGCTACTACCTGCACCACCTCACGGGGCTGGATCCGCAGGGGCCACTGATATGGGTAGATGACGAAGGCCATACCGTATACGTCTGGCGAAACTTGATACTGCCAGTGATAGCGCTCGGTATACGCCCCGTAGCGATCATTGCTCAGCTCACACGCAGCAGTATGCTCGATACACTGTCTATGGACTTTGTACGTACAGCAAAGGCCAAAGGGCTCAGCTACTACGTGATCATCTTCAAGCATGCCCTGCGCAATGCGCTGAATCCTGTCATCACCTCGATATCAGGATGGCTGGCCGCATTGTTTACCGGAGCATACTTCATAGAAGAAGTGTTTAACTACAACGGCCTGGGCTCGCAGACCATCTATGCCATCCGCAATTTTGACTTTCCGGTGGTGATGGGATTATCCCTGTTTGTGGCAGTAGTCTTTGTCGTGATGAATATCCTCACAGATGTGCTCTATGCTGCGGTAGACCCCCGCGTGCGTGTAGTGTGAGCGGCAATGTTTAAATTGCTCCGCGATGACTGTATTCCTCATAGGCTTTATGGGTGCCGGCAAGACCACATTGGGCAAAAAGCTCGCCCCAAAGCTGCAATGCACTTTCATAGATGTGGACCATCTGCTGGAGCAGCAGGAGGGTATGTCTATCAAGGATATCATTGCGGCGCATGGAGAGCCATACTTTCGTCAGAGAGAATCAGAAACGCTACGCAGCATCGACCTGGATGATAAGATCATCTCCACAGGTGGTGGTATGCCATGCTTTCATGATAATATGACGTGGATGAATGCACACGGCATCACACTCTATCTCAATGTCAGTGAAAAAGCCATCTATAGCAGGCTGAAGACAGTAGACCGCGAGCAGCGCCCCCTACTGAGAGGACTGGACGATGAGCAGCTCCGTATTTTTATCAAAGAAAAGCTGACTGAGCGGAGACCCTTCTATGAGCAGGCACAGCTTGACCTCGATCCCATATCGGAACCGCTCAATGATGTGGCAGAAAAGATCAAAAACTATATCAGATAGGCTTCTGCCTTACCCTTCACCAGTTCTACGCGGATATGCTCCTGCATGGTCGTGTTCAGAGAAAGTCCTACGAAATCTGATGAGACAGGGAATAGCTTGTGCTGGCGGTCTACAAGCACTGCTACCTGTACCTTGCGCGGAGAGAACTCCATTACTGGTTTGAGCGCATAGTACATCGTTTTGCCGGTATTGGCTACATCGTCTACCATCAGTATCACTTTTTTATCTAGTGATAGAGCCGGGCCGAGTATCTCTATGGGATGGGAGAGGGGCTTCTGCTTATCCAGCTTGAGGCCGAGTAGTTTGATACTGATCTCGCTGATAGACTCGATCTCTTTCTTCAGCAGCTGTGCATACTCATATCCGGTACCGTCTATGCCTATCATGATGATCTCTTTCTCATCATAGTTGTCCTCTACTATCTGGTAGGCTATGCGGCGGGTCTTCTGGCTGATGGCCGCCTGGTCGAGTATGAGTGTCCTTTTCTTGCGGCTAAAATAACGGTTTTAATGAGTTAAAAGCGGGACGATATTTCTTGCTTTCTATGAAAAATCAATAGCTTTAATCCTATCAAAACCAAACACACATGGAAGTAATAAGGGATGAGCAACTCTGGCGCATAGCCAAGAAGCGCGCGGCATTCAAGCGGCATCTTGCTACTTATATCATCGTCAATGGTTTTCTATGGGCGCTCTGGTTTATCACAGAGGGTCATGAGGATGGCCTCAGCGCAAGTAATATCTGGAGTGCCTGGCCCATATGGTCTACTCTGGGCTGGGGTATAGGGTTGGCGTTCAGTTATGTAGGTGCCTACCATCAGACCAGCAAGGAGGACTCGGTACAGCGGGAATATGACAAACTTCGCAACGGGCGTAAATAGCAGATGTGCCGTAAGGCCATCTCTGTGTTAATCTTGCCCTGAAACTAGCAACTATTGTTTTCTTTGCTGGCTAAACTAAAGCCGTGATGCAAAGGATACTCGTGTTGCTTTCTTTCCTGATACCCCTCTCCGCTATCGCCTCTACAGACTCGGTCATATGCCGCCTATCTGACTCAGATGGCCGCTACCGTGAGCACAACTGTGATTTTACGCACATCAGCCTCGATGTACGCTTCATACCCAAAGAAGGCAAAGTGATGGGCCGGGAGACTTTACTTTTTACGCCTATACAGCCACTGATAGATTCTGTTTACCTGGATGCACCAGGTATTATCATCAAAAAAGTGCTGCTGGATAAAGCCTCCCTGAATGTATCTTTTGATACGACTGCTGCAGGTGTCATCATCCGCTTCCCCAAGCAGAAACTCAAGTGGGATGATAAGCATAGCCTCGATATAGAATATGAAGCTACGCCGCGCAAGGGCCTTTACTTTATAGGGTGGAATGATGACAAGAACCTTTCACGCAAGCAGATATGGACGCAGGGACAAGGCGTAGACAACCGCTACTGGTTTCCCTGCTATGATGATGTAGATGATAAGGTGATCAGTGAGACGACCATCACTTTTGACAAGAACTACACGGTCGTCTCCAATGGCAATCTGCTCAGTACAAAGATCAATGCAGATAGCACGAAAACATGGCACTACGCCATGACGCAGCCTCATGCACCGTATCTGGTCATGATGGCCATAGACAAATATGCATATAAGGACTACAAGAGTGACAATGGTATCACATCGCGCGAGTTTTACTATGCAGATCATCCGGAGGTAGAGGCACCTACCTATCAGTATAGCAGGGAGCTGATGGACTGGCTGCCAAAGGAGATCGGCATCCCGTATCCATGGCAGACCTACGCCAATGTAC
Organism: Bacteroidota bacterium; assembly: GCA_018267355.1. GTDB lineage: Bacteria > Bacteroidota > Bacteroidia > Chitinophagales > LD1 > UBA1941. The sequence continues at coordinate 989 of JAFDYP010000559.1, read as the reverse complement.
CCGTACAGGACTTTATGTTTGGCGCGATGGAGAATACCACTGCTACGATCTATGGTGATTTCTACCAGCTGGACCGCCGCTCACAGATAGAGCGTCCCTACATAGGTGTCAATGCGCACGAGCTGACGCACCAGTGGTTTGGCGATCTGATCACGGAGTATAGCGCTACGCACCACTGGTTGCATGAGAGCTTTGCTACCTACTATTCCAAGATGTTTCTGCGCCATATCTACGGCGATGATCAATATCAGATGGCTATGCGAGGTGAGATGCTGCAGGCCATACATGCAGATAGCGAGAATAGGTTTCCCGTGGCGCATAGCCATGCCGGCACGGCACGCCACTACCCCAAGGGTAGCTTTGTGATAGGTATGCTGCGCTATGTGGTGGGAGATGAGATCTATCACCGCTCTATCGTAAACTACCTGCGCAAACACGCCCACGGCAATGTAGACACGCATGACTTCTATCGCACCTTTATGGAGACTGCGGGTATCAACCTGGACTGGTTTTTTGACGAGTGGATATATCATAGCGGCGTACCGGGCTTCTCCGTGCAGTATGAGGCGAAGGCGGATAAGACAGTCTTCTACATAGAGCAGACACATCACACAGACTCGCTCATCCACTACTTCCGCATGCCGGTGGTGATAGAGGTAGACTATACCGATCATACGCGTGACACCATACGTGGCTGGGTGAGCAGCAGGTATGATACGATCGCAGTGCCCAATAGATCCCGCAAGCAGATAGCCTACACCATATTTGATCCGGGCGCCAACGTGATGAAAACAATGCACCTGCAGCACCCCTACCGCGAGCTGCTGGCGCAGGCTACCACCGCTCACAATATGATAGACCGCTATGATGCGGTGCAGGCCCTGCGCGATACGGCGCTGGATATCAAGCGCAGCGACCTGATACGTATCTACCACTCCGAAAAGAGCCACTATATCCGCTCTGAGGTGGTCTATCAGCTGCGTGATGAT
>JAFDYP010000558.1 GCA_018267355.1 Bacteroidota bacterium | reverse complement strand
CTTTGTTCTCGCCAAAGATGCGCTGGCCGAGGTCGTAGAGGGTCTGGATGTCGGCCTCTGGCTTCGTCTTGCTCACGGCTACGAGGCGGGCGTGGTGCAGGGCGAGGTCGGCGAGTATCTGGCGGTAGCGGTCGAGATTCATTTATTTCCTATTTTCGGCTGTGCGCAAAGGTACGATGAAGCAAGGACTGATAGGCATACTGTTATTGACACTGGTGGGTTGTGCCCATAAGGGTGGGCCGGTAGCACCTGACAATCTGATCACCAGAGATAGCATGATCAGCATCATGGTAGACATCCATATAGCAGATGCTATAGGCGACCAGCGCTACGGCACGGACAAGCCTAACCGTGATTTCATCAATGCGGTGTACCGCCGTATCTACCAGAATCATCACATCACTGCTGATCAGTACAAGGCCAGCTTCCGCTACTATGAGGGGCACCCTGATGATATGAATAAGATGTACGAGCAGGTGATCACCGAGCTGAGCAAGAAGGAGGCGGAGATGAAGAAGGTGAAGTAGGCTTTTTACTTTAAGACTATATGAAAACCTATTTCCGAATAATCTTTTTTGCTTTATCCATTACATCCTGTCATAGTGGACCTAAGCTGAATGAGGGTGGAAAAGTCACCATTCACGGCCGCTATACACCACCTATAGATCACATCCTCCACAATGGTGATAGCTGGGGTGACACCAGTCTGGATCTTCACGATACTATTAGTTTGTGGTTTGCTCATTATGCCAGCGACTGTCCTGCGTGGACGGCTGCGTCTTTTGCAGGAAAGGAAGATGAATCCTCTGATAAGTATTATGCGGAGCTCAATGAGCATAGCTACTACATCGAGGCTGCCGGTAATAATGATCCACTGGATAGTATCCATAACGTGGGAATGACGCTGGTCTTTTATGGGCATCTGGATACAGTAAAGAGATACCCGAAGAATGCGCATTTTATTGATCCCGATCCGCCTTTGGGAAAGGTGTTTGTTTATGCTGGCTACAAGGTTTTGGATGCGGGGAGACTGGCGGGAGGGGATAGCGCTTATGATTATGAGGTGGATTCTTTAGTGAGGTAGTATTTTGCGGTAACAAATGCTCTGCCTTTCTTTTGGCTTGATCCAAAAGAAACAAAAGATCAAGGCTCTGTGCACGTTGCCTAAAACAAGCGCGGCCCACCCGCTGCCGGCCAAACTCGCTATATTCTGTAGGAGTTGGTAAGAAATATGTTTTTATAAACTCTCCATGTTTTCTGCGGGATATCTCAAACAGTGGCCGCCAACCTTGCCATGCAATGCGAGTTGTTTCTTAACGGCAAACTGCGCAAGGCCGGATAAACAGCAAAAAACAAACAATCGTCAGGATGACAAAATTAAGAATGAGATGACTGTTGTTCATCAATCAAAAATAAGCAATCCTAAATCAGAAATAAACTAGTACCTATCCTTGGTGCTCTTCATCAGATTGTAGAGCATATCCTTGGCGCGGAAGAGCTGGGCCTTGACGGTGCCTAGTGGCAGGTCGCAGCGCTCGGCTATCTCTTCGTAGCTGAGTTCCTCAAAGTAGCGGAGCTCGATGAGTTGCTTGTACTTCGGGCTGAGTTCCTGTATCACCTCGCGGATCTTGATGGCGCGCTGGTCTTTGATGATGCGCTCCTCAGGGGTCATAGACTTGTCCTTGACGGCTATCGGTACTGACTCGCCCTCATCGTTTGGCGTGCTCTGGTCTATAGAGGTGGTCTGGAGTTTCTTCTTACGGATAAAGTCGATACAGTTATTGGTAGCGATGCGGAAGAGCCAGGTGCTAAAGGCGAAGTCCGCGCTGTAGTTGGCCAGGTTATTAAAAGCCTTGCTGAAGGCTACCATCGTGAGGTCGTCAGCATCGTCACGGTTGTGCACCATTTTCAGGATCATATAGTAGACGGACTCCTTGTAGCGGGCCATCAGCTTGCCAAAGGCCACCTGATCACCGGTCTTGGCCTTATTGACCAGATCGAGGTCGGGATTCACTTTGACCGGGGGCGTAGGAGCGGGGTTAGAGTTCTTTTCTACTTCCATTCTTGGTTGGGTCTGAATAACGATACCATAAATATATAGAATAAGTAGATAACATACAGCGGATCTAGCAGCCAGAGCCATCCGGACAGGTCGCGCTGCTCCAGCTTATTGTTGATTCTCACGCTCACGATATGCTTGGTCACGATCACAAAGAAGCCTGCCAGCAAGACAAAGAGCGGCATGGCTGATAAAATACACAGGGGTATAAATGTTGTGTAAAATAAAAAGTCACTGAGGGCAAAGAAGAAGAGCAGCACCTTGTGGTGAAACCTATAGTGCGAGGCCGAACTGATATGGCGCGTCTTCTGGCGGATCCACTCGCCCCAGGTGCGCTTGGGCTCGGAGAAGGTGAAGGCATCCTTGTGCAGCGTGAGCGCTGTAGTGCTGCCTTTGGCCTGCGCATTGACGAAGAGGTCATCATCCCCACTCTGTTTTTTTCGCCCCCCGGAGCTGTCCTTCCAGCCGGTAAAGACCTTCTTGCGGAAGCTCATGTTGCGGCCTACGCCCATATATGGCATACCCGCCTGCGCAAAGGAGAGGTACTGCGTGGCAGTCATCACATTCTCGTAGCGAATCAGCATATTGAGCAGGCCCTTGTAGCGGTAGAAAGGGGAGTAGCCCAGCACAAAATCAGTATCACTGAGGTAGGCACCTACCAGATGCTCCAGCCAGTGGGCAGAAGCCGGCTTGCAGTCAGCGTCAGTCACGACTACTATGTCGTACTGAGCGGCCTCGACACCTACCTTGAGGGCAAACTTCTTGCCCGGCATAGGCTTCTCGCCCTGCTTGATATTGAAGAGGCGGATATTGTCATTGCGCTTGAAGTAGTCGGCCACTACGTCTACTGTATTGTCAGTAGACTGGTCATTGACGATGATGACCTCAAACTTTGGGTAGTGCTGGATCATCACCACCTTGAGGTACTGGCGGAGGTTGTCGGCCTCATTGCGCGCGCAGATCACGATAGAGACCGGAGGGTAGCTCTCCGGCTCGTAGTGAGGCTCGCGGCTATAGCTGAGCCGGCTGAAGACCAGTATATAATAGGACAACTGCAAAACAACCGCCCCGATGAACAATGCGTACAGGATTAACATCTTGCAAAGAAACGGATAAAGCAGCGTGCCGGAAATGGAGTAATACACATCCTGCTAAGGGTGTGGGCGATACTGGACAAAATCAGTAGCCGTCGGTTAGTGCCCCAATCTGCCGGAGCTGCTCTGTGCGCCGCTCGGTTAGCCAGTTTCGCCACGCAGCCATAGAGACTTGGGGCTGGAGAGAGTGAAAGAGAGCAGCAGCGGCATCACGATAGGTGAGCCAAAGATGTTCTGTGTCACGAATACCATCAGAAGTGGGAAACCCTGAATGCCAGTAGGGTTCCTCCTTGCTGAAGTGCGCCAAGGTCTGGAGATATACTGCATTTAATGTGCTATCAGCCTGCGTGGATGCGTACCAATCAGAAGGTTTGGTGCTTTGACGTACTGTATTGACCAGATTCAGAAATTCCCCCATCTTACCCATCGCAGCCTCTATGCACAAACCAGAATAAGCAGAACCTCCAAAGCCTTCCTCATTAGCTACGTGGGAATTTATAAAAGCACTGGAAGCATCAGACGTCGCAGATAATTGTTTGGCTGCAGTTTGATTGAATCGGTGAGAGAGGGCAGTGATCGTGCTGTCATAGAGCTTCATGAAGGTATCAGCCTGGCGGCCTACGCACCAGACATAGCCCCAGGTACCGGAGACATGGTCACAAATATTGAAGGCAAAAATGGTGTCTGCTTTCCATGCATCATAGGCATTGTAAATGGCAGCTCTGTAATCTAGCGGCACTACTTCTTCTGACCGGCAAAGGAGCTGCAAGATCAGCAGCGGATCTTGTTTTAGGTGTTTTAAGCGGTGCGAAATGTTTTCGGCAGTTTCCCACGGAGTGGCTAGTGCCGTGTCATTATTTGATATGACACGATTGTTTTTGACGAATGTGATCGAGTCAAGTGGTCCTGCCTCGCGGCACATGCGCTGTATGGTAGTGTCTTCATCATAGCCTTCGTCCTGACAACTGGCGTGGCCGGGCAAGAGTAGCAAAAGTAATAATGAAAGGAAGTACCTCAATAGATGGTTTTCAAGATCATGAAGATAGGCATTGCAATGCAAATGATTGCGAGCAGCGGCTTTAGATATAGTTGTGAAAAAAGTTCCGTTGATATACCTATTTTCGGCTCCTGATGAAATTTCAATTACAAGCTACTGATGCGAATAGCAAGGCGAGGGCGGGTGAGATCACCACGGACCATGGGGTGATACAGACGCCGATCTTTATGCCGGTGGGTACGGCTGGTACGGTGAAGGCTGTCCATTTCAACGAGCTCCGCACTGATATCAATGCGCAGATCATATTGGGCAATACCTATCACCTCTACCTGCGTCCCGGTCTGGATACGCTGGTGAAGGCAGGTGGCCTGCATAAATTTATAGGATGGGATAGGCCGATATTGACGGATAGCGGTGGCTATCAGGTGTACTCTCTGTCTGATATCCGTAAGATCAAGGAGGAAGGTGCCGAGTTTCGCAGCCATATAGATGGCAGCAAGCACCAGTTCACACCGGAGAATGTGATAGACACGCAGCGCAAGATCGGCGCAGATATCATGATGGCCTTTGACGAGTGTACCCCGTATCCGTGTGAGTATGATTATGCTAAGAAGTCACTGGCTATGACGCACCGCTGGCTGGACCGCTGTATCAGCCGCTACCGCGAGACGGAGGGGCTATATGGCTACTCGCAGACGTTGTTTCCTATCGTGCAGGGTTCTACATATAAAGACCTCCGCAAACAATCAGCCGAGTATATCGCTGAGAAGGGCATGGAGGGCAATGCCATAGGCGGCCTCAGTGTAGGAGAGCCGGATGAAGATATGTATGAGATGACCGAGTTGGTCTGCGATATCCTGCCCAAGGACAAACCGCGCTACCTGATGGGCGTAGGTACACCTGCCAATATACTGGAGGGGATCTCTCTCGGCGTGGATATGTTTGACTGCGTGATGCCTACACGCAATGCGCGCAATGGGATGCTTTTTACCACACAGGGTATCATCAATATCAGGAATGAGAAATTCAAGAACGACTTTAGTCCTATAGATGCAGGTGGTGCCTGCGAACTGGTCCGCACGCATACCAAAGCGTATCTGCGGCACCTGGTACACTCTGGTGAGATGCTGGGCGCCATGATCTCTTCGGTCAATAACCTTAGTTTCTACCTATGGCTGGTGGGAGAGGCGAGGCAGCACATCCTGGCTGGCGACTTTGCGGCGTGGAAAAAGGAGACACTGGCACGGGTGATGACGCGTTTATAAGGAATAGGGAATAGGGAATAGAGATTAGAGGAGTGCATTAAATCTGTACATCTGTAATTCTGTAAATGAAGAAAATAGACTGGTACATATTGAAGAAGTTTCTCGGCACGTTTGTGTTTATCATCGTGCTGCTGAATCTCATCACGGTGGTAGTGGATGTATCAGAGAAGATCGACAACTTTCTGGATGGTAGCGCGACGGTATGGGAGATCATTTTCTCTTATTACATGGCCTTCATACCATACATCTCGTCTATGTTGGCGCCATTCTTTGTGCTGGTGGCGGTCATTTTCTTTACCTCACAGCTGGCAGACCGATCGGAGATCATAGCGATACTCAATAGCGGCACGAGCTACTACCGCATGCTATTGCCCTATGGAATAGGGGCTCTGATATTAGGTGGTGGCCTCTGGGTGTGCAATAACTACCTCGTGCCGATGGCCAATCACAAACGGCTCCTGTTTGAGAGTACCTACATTAATAAGTTCACCAGGACGCTGAGCTATAACTACCACCGGCAGATCAGTCCTGGCACCTTTATGTATGTAGAGAACTACCGTCCGGCTGATGCGGTGGGTAGCCGCTTTTCCATAGATAAATTTGAGAATGGCAAGATGGTGACCAAGCTACGCAGCGAGAGTATAGCATGGGATACGATCAAGAAAACATGGCGGGTGAAAAACTACTATATCCGTGAGCTGCACCCCGAGGGGGATGTGATAAGGACCGGAGCCAGCATGGATTCGCTTTTCTCCTTCCGGCCGGAGAACTTTGCCATCACGACCGACCGTAAGGACGAAATGACGACGCCCGCGCTCAAGGATTTTATCCGGCATATGCAGAAGGCGGGGTCCAATGATATTGAGTTTTACGAGGTAGAGCTATACCGGCGCACATCGGGGGCTTTCAGCGTGCTGATCATGACGCTGATAGGCGTGAGCCTGGCCTCGCGCAAGATACGGGGAGGGCTGGGCTGGCACCTGGTGCTAGGTATCGCCTTGTGTGCTACCTTTGAGATCATCATGAAGTTCTCGATCACCTTCTCTACCAATGCCTCCCTGCCGCCATTTATAGGGGTCTGGATACCTAACTTCCTTTTTGGGATCATTGCTTTTTATCTTCTGAAAACAGCACCCAAGTAAAAAAGCGTATTTTCGAAACAAATAATGACTATGAAAACGTTTTACCTTTCTGCTATTCTTTCGCTGGTCGTTTTGGCGGCGAGCGCTCAGACTTGTACACCAACGGTATCTATTGCAATAGCTGATTCTTCTGATCTGAACGTCTACTGCGATCCACTGGTAAGCTCAATGATCTATATATATCAAACAACGAATGAAGGTACGTCTCCGTACTACAGGTGGTATTATAATGATAGCCTTTGCGCGGATTCTGTCGGGGTTTTTAGATATGTGGGTTTCGTAGGAGAAAATGATACGATCTATGCAGAGATGACCAGTAGCGATCCCTGTGCAAATGGTACGACGGTGCGCAGCAATATTTTCATTTTGCATGGACATTCGCCAAGGGTGCTATCAGGCGAGACTTCTCAAAGGCCCGCTTGCCAATCCACACAGATCACTTATTATATTACCTCTGTGAATGCAGATACGATGCAGCTTGTAGCCGATCATTATTATGGGAAGAGACTATCACCGGCGGGTACCTGGTCTAATCCTAGAGTTGACACGATCGTCGCAAATTCTATGCCGGGCGATATTTTACATCCATACGTCCGTGCATGGAATTACAGCTACACTTGCTTCAGTCTTTTCGGTATCGATACCGCACTATATGTACTAGAGATATCGCCGCCAGTTCAGCATCTTTGCATGGTCTCTATAGATAGTGATAGTCATTCCCCTCAGGTGATATGGGAGAAAGCTAACAAGAATGCGACAGATAGTTTCTTCATATACCGCGCTCAGACACCAGATTCAGCATATAGCCTGGTAGCCGCCATGGACAAAGATTCCCTAAGTGCCTGGACTGACATGAATGCATTATCTGATAGTTTTAGCTACCGATACAAGATATCACTGCTCGATACCTGTGGCAACTATTCAGTACTTAGCCCGTTCATACAAACTTTATATCTTATACCTACAGGTAATGGTAATTTTAGCTGGATACCCTATACTATAGAGGATGACACAACCGGACTGATTTACCAGCTTTATCGCGATTCGGCGGCCCTGGGCCAGTGGCAGCTGATACAGACCATCCCGACAGGGCAGACTACCGCTAGTGATCCGCAGTTTGTAGACTATCATACGGCCAGCTATCGACTAGAAGCGCAACTGCCATACAGCTGTCATGCTACGCGTAGCGGTTCCTATATAGAATCTAACATCCTGGAGCATCCATATTTATCATCAGGCATATCTGATGTACATGATGCGGACGGTTTGAGTGTATCTCCTGATCCTTTTAGCGATAGGTTAACGGTGCACTTCTCAGAAGGCGGCATCACTCTGATGTGTATCTATGATATGGCAGGGAGGCTGGTCTACTCATTTGAAAACCCTCAAAGCAAAATATCAATCAACAGTACTGATTGGAAGAGTGGTATTTATTTGCTACGCTTATCGGGAAGTCATACTGCCCGGACGACCAAAATTGTGAAAGAGTAGGTCTTTTTCTATTATTGCTATATGCAGCATTACATCACCCGCTATGTGCACATCGATGGGAAAGCTATCTATGTAGATGGGGCCTTGCTGTATGGCGGCGAAACTGCTGGTGCAGAGTTTCTGACGGAGGCGTATAAGGGAATCGGCCTAGATTATCCTAAGTTCTATAAAATGGACCCGCTGAGCAGGCTGGCGATACTGGCTACTGAGGCGCTGCTGCAGGGGCGCCGCCTCACGCAGGAGTACAAGCCTGAGGATGTAGCTGTAATAATCAGCTGCGCACACTCCAGCCTCGATACGGATCTGCGCTATCAGCAGTCTATGGCTACGGCGCCCAGCCCGTCGCTGTTTATTTATACACTGCCTAACGTGATGATAGGAGAGGTGTGCATCCGGCAGGGTATCAAAGGAGAGAATACCTGCTTTGTGTCTGATAGTTTTGACCCCGGGTTTCAGGCGGACTACGTCAATGGACTGCTCACAGGAAACAGGGCAGAGGTGTGTATCTCTGGCAGGGCTGACTACCTGCGGGGAGAGATGAATGCTTTTTTTATGCTGGTAGAGAAAAATCCTGCATCTTTGGGAGAATACAACTCGCAAACCACCAAACAACTATACGAACGGCAATGGAAGAACTAATGCAGACACTCAAAGGGCAGATAGTAGAACAGCTCAACCTGCAACATATCAAACCTGAGGATATAGGAGATGACCAGCCGCTCTTCATAGAAGGCCTCGGCCTCGACTCTATAGATGCACTGGAGCTGATCGTGCTGCTGCAGCAGAAGTATGGTATCAAACTGGCCAATCCATCTGAGGGGCCGACAGTATTCAAGACTGTGCGGAGCATAGCGGAGTATATCACGGCGCATAAGGCGGCGTAAACCTTAGTTTTTTCAATGTGTAAATGGCACGTCTTTTTGTTAATGGTAGCAGCGATTGGCCTTACTTCATGCGATCCCGTTTTATATGTGAGGTTCAAAAATCAATCTGGAGGCCCAGTTGCTGTAAAAATTATCCAAGGAGGCAACGATAAATACCGCTTTCATAATCGGTTAACGCACTACGTGTATTCGGATACAGTTAGTTTTCAATTGCGTTCGGATTCAAGTGAAAGCTTTAGTTTTGGAATGGGATCAATGAATGAATACACATTAAGAAGATT